>CALBGL010000001.1 GCA_937892735.1 uncultured Clostridia bacterium
CCAAGCAGGCTTCAAGTCGATGGCGTATACAGTATACGCAAAAAGCCAGGATCCAAGCAGGCTTCAAGTCGATGGCGTATACAGTATACGCAAAAAGCCAGGATCCAAGCAGGCTTCAAGTCGATGGCGTATACAGTATACGCAAAAAGCCAGGATCCAGGCAGGCTTCAAGTCGATGGCGTATACAGTATACGCAAAAAGCCCATGTCCGGGCAGGTTCCTGCCTGACAGCGTATACAGTTTCCTAAATGGTATACGCCATATGTTGGGAAAGTTATGACAGAAAAGGAGGGTTGCCAATTGTAGTGGCAGCCCTCCTGTAGAATTTTATTCGGATACGAACATTCGATACATGGCTTCGAGGCAAATCTGAGCATGAAGTTTCAGGTTCTCGATCGATGCACGCTCATTGCAGTCATGTGCATGAGAAGAAAAGCCGGAGAAAGAAGCGCCAAAGGCGACTCCTTTGCCAAACATTTGTCTCGCATAGGTTCCTCCGCCCATAGAGTATAAGGTACAGGGTTTGCCTGTTATGTCCTCATAGGCGCCAGAAAGCAGACGAATCAAGGAACTTTCTTTGGGGAGATACAGCGGTTCATCATTATAAAGCAGATGAAACATGAGTCCAGCTTTTTCTGTACGTTCCTTAAGTACAGCGATGATATCGGATCCTTTTTGCGTAGCAGGATATCGGATATCTACTGTAAAATTGGCGCCTTCGGCATCGGCATGAATCAGGCCTAGGTTAAATGTCAGAGGGCCGCTGACTTCATCAGAGCAAGCGACGTCATAGGAGGATCCATCGAATGTCAGACCGATGGCGTCATGGACCCAAGCGAAGAAGGATCCTAATTTGGTATCGAAAACAGAGTAAAGAAGCTCGATCAGGTTGGCAGCTGCATTCACACCATTTTCGGGAGAAGAGGCATGTGCTGCTCTTCCTAGGGACAGGATGAATAGGCCTTCTGGACGTTCTTCTAGGGAGAATTGTCCCTGCGGGATAGAAGCCATTTTCTGACGAAGGAGGTCCGCGTCCTGGGAGGCGCACTGCAGAAGGGCGCTTGCTTTGTAGGGAACGGCGTTGACTACGGTGCCAGCCTCAAAACGAGATATGATGGGGGAAGCTTCACCGGAGACCTGAAAACGAAGCAGTCCCTTTTCACAGTGACAGATGCCATAGCGTCCGTCCGGGGTGAATCCCATGGTAGGATGCTGCTCCTTAGCAAAATAATGAGTCATATCGTCCATACCGATTTCTTCGCCGGAGCCGAAGACGACGCGCAGCTTGCGGTTCCCCTTTATGCCAGCTTCTTTCAATGCGCGCAGGCAATGCAGGGCGATGACTGCAGGGCCTTTGTTATCCGAGACGCCGCGGCCAAAGAGCAGTCCATCTTTTTCAACCATCTGGAAAGGATCTGTGTCCCAGCCTTCACCAGCAGGGACCACATCCAGATGCGCCATGACGATGGCATTTTCATCTCCTTCACCATATTGAGCGTGTCCCGCATAGTAATCCACATTTTGTGTTTCGAGTCCATACGAACGAGCCAACGCCAATGCGGTATCTAAGGCTCGAGCAGGTTCTTTGCCATAAGGATACATCCCATCTGCTGTTCCGCAAACGGATGGAATGGCAACCAGTGTGCCAAGGTCTCGCAGAATATCATCCCAATAATCCAGAATCTTGTTTCCAAAAATCATGTTTTATACCTCCTGTGTTATGTTGTTTCGCGCGGTTTCTTCATGGTAAGTCCGATTCGATTGCGTTCCAGATCTACGCTGAGCACCCATACGGTCACGATGTCCCCAACTTTTAAGACGTCGGCGGGGTGTTTGACATATTCCTTTCGGATCTGCGTGATATGAACTAATCCATCCTGATGCACACCAATATCGACGAAGGCGCCAAAATCGACTACATTTCGTACCGTGCCCTGCAGTTCCATTCCTACATTGAGATCCTTGATGTCTTTGATATCGCTCCGAAGATCCGCAACAGGAATTTCTTCCCGCGGATCACGCCCCGGCTTTCGCAGCTCCGTCACAATGTCTCTGAGAGTAGGCAGACCGATACCCAATTCCTGGGCCACGGCTTCTTCTCCGCCTTGTTCCTGGATCTTCTCCGGCAGGTCGGCGTATCCGGCGGTGGCGGAAGCCGTCTTTTGATAGCCGCACTGTTTGAGCAATGCGGAAGCCGCCTTATAGGATTCCGGATGTACCGCCGTATGGTCGAGGATGTTATCGCTTTCCGGCACACGGAGAAAACCGGCACACTGTTCAAACGCCTTCGGTCCAAGCTTGGAAACCTTTTTGAGCTCTGCGCGGGAGTGGAAGGCTCCATTTTCTTCACGATAGGCCACGATATTCTTCGCAATGGTAGGCGTGATACCGGCTACATTTTTCAGGAGAGAGGGGGAGGCAGTATTCAGATCTACGCCGACCGTATTGACACAGTCCTCGACAACGCCATCCAGCGTTTCGCTCAGGCGCTTTTGGGGCATATCATGCTGATATTGTCCGACGCCAACCGATTTCGGATCGATTTTAACGAGTTCGGCCAGGGGATCCTGAAGCCGATGCGCGATGGACACGGCGCTCCGAAGAGTCAGATCCAGATCCGGATATTCTTCCGCCGCCAGCTTGGAGGCAGAGTAGACCGATGCGCCCGCCTCGCTGACCACCATATAGCGCACCTTTTCATCCAGGCCTTCTTCCTGAAGAAACTCTGCTGTGAAGATTTCGGTTTCTTTGGAAGCGGTTCCATTACCTATGGCAATCAATTCCACGTGATATTTGTCGATGAGACGGCGCAGTATATGCTTGGACTCTCGTATTTTGGCCTCGCTGTGAGTAGGATAGATCACGGTAGTCTCCAGTACGCGTCCGGTGGCATCGACGACGGCCGTCTTGCATCCGGTACGATAGCCGGGATCCAATCCGATCGTGACCTTTCCTTTTACGGGAGGTTGGAGCAGTAGCTGGCGCAGATTCATGCCAAAGACACGGATAGCGCTCTCCGAAGCCTGTTCGGTTAAGGTGCTACGTATCTCGCGTTCCAGCGCCGGAAAAATCAAACGGGTATAGCCGTCCAAAGCGGCATTTTTTACGACTTCACAGCATAAAGAAGTATTGTTGCGCACATATGCTTTGGTGACGATACGCTGGGCCTTGCCCTCATCTGTCTCAATGGAAACTCGCAAGAAGCCTTCTCGTTCTCCGCGGTTGACGGCCAAAATGCGGTGGGATGCAATGTTTTTTACACTCTGATGAAAATCATAATACATGCTATAGACGGAAGACTCTTCCGTGGTACCCTTGGAGACCAGTTGACCATCTTCCATCATTCCTTCACGCAGATGTTTACGTAGGTTCGCGTCATCGGAAACCTGCTCGGCAATGATATCCATGGCGCCTTGCAATGCTTCTTCGGCAGTAGGAACGCCGTTTTCTTCATTTATATATGCGGAGGCCAGTGTCAGAGGATCTGGACTTTTTCTATGTTGAGCCAGGATTTCTTCTGCCAGAGGCGCGAGGCCCTTTTCTTTTGCCATAGAGGCACGGGTTTTACGTTTGGGACGAAAAGGACGATAAATATCGTCGATTTCGGAGAGTGTCTGTGCCTTCGAGAGAGCGGTGGCGATCTCATCGGTCATAGCGCCGGCTCCTTCGATGAGAGAGTAGACGCTGTCTCGTTTTTCATCGAGACTTCGCAAATAAGTTAGTCGGTCAGAGAGCTCACGTATTTTTTGATCGTCCAAAGAACCATGGGCCTCTTTACGGTAGCGGGCAATAAAAGGAATGGTATTACCTTCATCTAAGAGTTCGATGACGGCAGTGATTTGCCATTTTTCCAAATTAAACTGGGTTGCCAGTGATTGGGCATAATCTGTGTTCATATAAGAATCCTCACTTTCTGAATCAACGGACTGAAAGCAGGCCGCGCGAACTCGAGGCGTGGCTCAACTCCCGCGGTATAGAAAACTTTCAAGCCACGTTTATTATACCACACCCCAAGGGAAAGCGCCAGCTTGAGAAATTGGATATTCTGTATAAAGGGAAGATTTCTAAAAAGGCGTCTTCAGAAAAGTTTTATAAAAGTCACTGGAACTTAATAGGGGGTTCATGAATTGGTTACAAATTTACAGTACAATAATACTGCCGAGGTTCGGCGATTCTCTGAATCGTTCGAACGAGGGGCACAGAAAAAGAGTAGGAGGTGAGTGAATGAACATAGCGTTTTTTCTGACCCCAAAGAGCGAGGTAGTGTATTTGTCGAAGAAAATGACACTGCGCCAGGCGATGGAAAAGATGGAATATCATCGCTATAAGGCCATACCGATCTTGGATGAGGATGGCGGTTACTATGGTGTTTTGACAGAAGGCGATATTTTGTGGGAGATGAAGCGAAATCCGCAGCTGACATTTCAGGAGACGGAGAAGCTGTATATCGAGAGTATTCCGCGGTATTGGCAGTATAAGCCGGTTCCGATCAGCGCGACCATGGATAGCCTAGTGACGGTGGCAGGGATGCAGAGCTTCGTTCCTGTAGTGGATGACAGCGGCATCTTCATCGGAATCATAAAAAGAGGGGATATCTTAAATTACTGTTACAAGCAGATGAAAATCAGCGTGGAAGCTTGTTCTTAAGCCGACATGACTCATACAGCATAAAATAAAAGAGCTGCCGCTGCCGGTGCATATTGTGCCGGCGGATGGCAGCTCGTCCAGTTTATAGGAGAATAGGCCCCCCCAAATCGGCGGCCTCCTGTGCCTTTAGCGCTACATAGGTGCTGTATAGACTGTCTTCTGGCGTGATGAGACAATCCGTACCACCTTCCAGCGCGTGCATGAAGTCCTCGAAGAGAAGACGAGGAAAATGCCGCAAAGGAAGAGGGGAGCGACCATCTTCCTGATTGTTCATCAGGTAGACCTGATCCTCTCTGACCTCCAGAATTCCCGATGTGCCCACAATGCGTAAACGATCATCTCCGTGACTGGAAGCCCCTTGGGGACGATAATAATCCGTATTCACATGTGCCAGAATATCCTCTTCCAGTTCCATCAGCGTGATGGCAGTCATCGCCAGACTTCCATTGCCTCGATTTTCCTGACTACTTTGCGAGGAGAAGACGCGACGGCACCGTTTGCCACAGATCCACAACATCCAGTCAATGGCGTGAATCGACACCCAGGGAATCGTTCCGCCATATTGATCACGGTAAGAAAAGAAGGCGGGACGATTTCCTAATTGGTAAGACTTCTGACTGTTCATCATTCGAATCCGTCCGATGGCGCCTTCCTTCACGAGGCAACGCGCCGTATAGAAACAATCCATATACCGGGAGGTTTGCATAGCCCAAAAGAGCGGAGCATTCGGCGCGTGCAGCGCATTTGTCAGTGCATTGTACTGTTCTGCAGAAATTGACACCGGTTTTTCGCAGAAGACCGATATGCCTCGTTCCAAAGCAGCGATAGCATCGGGTGTGTGTCGACAAAACATGCCATCAGAGACCAGGATATCGGGACGCACAGTATCCAGCATGACCTCCAGGGAGGGATATTCCGGCAGATTCAGATGTCGGATTGCATTCATCTTTTCCGCATCATAGGTTTTACAAAATCCGGACAACTCCACGTGGGGCAGACGGGAAAGGGCCGCGATCACACTGCCGGAGTGGCCGCTGCCACCAGAAAAACAGATTTTCATAGCAGCACCTCCCGCAAACGCTTAGCGTTCTCTTCGGGAGATTTCAGTTCGTATTCCGTATCCGGCACGGCCCAGGAATATCCCAGTTCATAGGGAGATTTATCCTGCAGGAAACAGTCCATCAGCTGGGTATAGAGTCCGTGAACATATTGTCCTGGATTATATCCCTCGCTATGGTAGACTATCTCCGCAGGAAACGGCTGAATGGGTACTTCGGCAAAGAGAGAATTGCAGACATTGGAAAAGGGCAGCGTGGTAGCTGCATGACAGGGAATACCCTTTTCAGGATGCCGGCAAGCTTCCATCATGTCGCTCAGCTTCTCTACGGTGACATCCCGCTCTCCGACAGAATCGTAATCGACCATACTGCCGTCCTCAAAGGTAACGCGCAGATGTCCGTCTGTCTCTCCATAATCCATCAGGATCGTGGCCACTGCGTTTTCAAAGGTCATCTCGATCGTTAGATAACGATCCCGATCTGCGCTGTGCGTCAGGTAGAGAGAATGCGTCACATCATCTTCAAAGATACACTTTACACTACAGGTATCAAATGTGGAAATATCTTGGGCACGGTATAGTGAAGCTTTGATCTTATTGGGCATGCGGGCCGTATCCATGCGATTCCCTAACAGGAACAAACCAAAATGCAGATAATGCGCAGTCGCATTTGAAATGATGCTATCCAGCAGCAGCGAGTCATCCGGTGCATACATATGTCCATGCCATTTGTTGTAATAAGCATCGGAACGCATCCAGGAGATGAATGTCTTAAATGCGACGGGTTTTCCTAGACGGCCATCCAGAATATCCTGTTTTAGCGCTCGTACACGCCGGCTGAACGACCACTGAAACCCAACGCCCAGAAGCAATCCTGCTTTCTTAGCTTCTTCCTCCAGTTTCGCCACATCTTCTGCAAAGACGGTTAAGGGCTTTTCGCAGAGTACGTGGGATCCATGAGCTAGAGCAGTACGAATTTGCTCCATATGTACATAGACGGGAGAGACAATACAGACAAGCTGTGCCGTATGTTCCTGATAAAACTCTTCCAGCGTATTGTAGACGGGAATGCCGCGAGCCATGATCTCAGCATAGAGAGTAGAATTGGACGCATAGGGATCGATGATGCCGATAAGATCATATCCTTCCGGATTCATATTGCTCCATAGCGCGTTCAAATAGGTACGGGCAAAACCGCCTGCGCCTACCATGGCCAATGTTACTTTTTCCATTTTTGGTAACCCCCAGTATATATTTTATTCTTCTCCTACAAAATCCTTGCGCATCGGCGTAAAGGTATCGATGAGTTTTCCTTTCTGGATGCAGACGCACCCATGAGGAACGTTGGGCTGCTTGAGCAGCGTGTCGCCCGCATGGACGTGCTTGATTTCGTCTCCGATGGTGAACTCAAATTCACCTTCCAGAATATGTGTTAACTGAATGTGTGGATGAGAATGCATCGCGCCAACAGCGCCCGTTTCGAATTCCAGATAGGCCTGCATGATCTCGTCACAATAGGCAAGAATCTTGCGGCGCACACCGCCGCCTAGGTCCTGGAATGGGATCTGATCAAAAAAAGTGAATGCGTCATTTTTCATAATTGAAAATACCTCCTGGATAAAAAAATTGTTGGTTCTATTATACAAGGAATGGAAAAGGGAATCAAGAGCGGATTTGGAAAATTTCTAAAGATTCCTTAAGGTATGATTATCCGCCTTGACAAGCGGTTTATTTTTGAGTAGAATGGGATCTGGTCAAAGGGTATATTTCTACGTAGGAGTGGAGGAACGAAATGGAACGAAATCAATTACAGAGCTTTTTTTTAACGTTGCCGAATGTGACACAGGATACCGAACATTTATTTGATCGAATCAGTCAGTTTCAGGAGATCATGATGATGTATAGCTGCGCGGCGCGGGAGATGCGAACAAAGCTGGAGGTTCTGAATGATGATTTTTCTGTGCGCTACCGCAGAAATCCGATAGAGATTATTAAAACGAGAATCAAGACGCCTGGGAGCCTATTTCAGAAAATTGAGAAGAGAGGGCTGGAAGTCAGCGAACGCACGCTTCTGGAGGAGATTCATGATATTGCGGGAGTGCGAGTGATTTGTTCATTCATCGATGATATCTATGAAGTGGCTAGACTTCTGGTGGGGCAGGATGATGTGACATTGTTGGAAACAAAGGACTATATTCGGCATCCGAAGCCCAATGGGTATCGCAGTTTGCATTTGATTCTGCAAATACCGGTTTTTTTTGCGGATCGTAAGCAGAAGATGACCGTAGAAGTTCAGATTCGTACCCTGGCTATGGATTTCTGGGCCAGTCTGGATCATGAATTGCATTATAAGCATGAAGAGGGACCGGAGTTGCAGGATGTGGAAGAAGAACTGAGGCAGTGTGCGGAAGTGATTGCGCAGACAGATGTGCGTATGCAGAATATTCGCAAGAGAATCTATGGGGAAACGCCATGGAAGAAGAAGCAGGAGGAAGAAGATGGAGTTTGTGATTCGAAAAGCGACGGAGAATGAGCTTCCGTTGGTATTGCAGTTTATACGGGAGATCGCGGAATATGAGAAGATGTCGGATCAGGTGGTTGCGACGGAAGAGCTGCTTCGCGAGTGGCTGTTTGAGAAGAAGATCGGAGAGGTTTTGATCGGTTCCCAGGATGGCGTCGATGCCGGATTCGCACTGTATTTTCATAATTTTTCTACTTTTATGGGGAGAGCCGGTTTATATCTGGAGGATATTTACGTACGTCCCGAATTCCGGGGACAGGGACTGGGAACACAGTTTTTTCGGAAGTTAGCGCAGATTGCCGTAGAACGCGGCTGCGGACGCATGGAGTGGAGTTGTCTGAATTGGAATGAACCGAGTATTGCTTTTTATCGAGCTATGGGAGCGGTTCCTATGAGTGATTGGACAGTTTACCGACTTACGGGGCCTACGTTGGAGGCATTGGGGAAGAACGATGTATAGGATACTCATTGTGGAAGATGATGAGACCATCGCGTCAACGGTGGAGAAACGAATTACAGCATGGGGATACGAGGCCAGGCGAGTTCAGAACTTTCGAAATGTGATCAGTGAATTTGCCGCGTTTGATCCGCAGCTTGTGTTGTTGGATGTGATGCTGCCCTTCTATAACGGATATCATTGGTGCAATGAAATTCGAAAAATTTCCAAGATTCCGGTCATTTTTCTTTCTTCTGCGGCGGATAATATGAATATTGTTATGGCTATGAATATGGGAGGAGACGACTTTGTGTCGAAACCTTTTGATTTGGATGTGCTGATCGCAAAGATTCAGGCGGTGCTTCGGAGAACCTATGATTTTAATGGACAAACCGGCCTCTTGGAACATCGCGGCGCCATTTTATCCATGTCCGATGCGGTGTTGACATATCAGGGAGAACGAGTAAATCTCACGAAGAATGAGTATAGGATTCTATTGACTCTGATAGAAAATAAAGGGAAGATTGTCAGTCGGGATGTTTTAATGACTAAATTGTGGGAGACCGATAGTTTTGTGGATGAGAATACTCTGACGGTCAATGTGACCAGGCTGAGAAAGAAACTGGCAGAAATCGGACTGGAGGATTTTATCACGACTAAAAAAGGCGTCGGATATATGGTGGAATAGCATGAAACGAAACTGGATCATATCGTATTTTCGGCAGCATCGGTATGGGATATTCTGTTTTTTTATTTTTTGCATTTTGTGCGGTATTATTTTTTATTTATATCATTTAGCAGTGGAAGCGGTTCTGTATGCGGCGCTTCTATGCGCCTGCATCGGAGCCGGTTTCCTATGGAAGGATTATAGGGCCTATTTGCGTCGGCATCGTCAGTTATCGCGAATGGCGGATCAGCTCTTGATGGGACTGGAGGAACTGCCTCCTCCAGTTGGTGTGATCGAGGAAGATTATCAGAGATTGTTGCTACAGGGATTAGAAGCGCAACGGAGCCAAACGCTGCAGCAGGACGCGCAGCGTGCGGAAATGATGGAATATTACACATTATGGGTGCATCAGATCAAGACACCGATTGCGGCGATGCGCCTGATTCTTCAGGAGTCAGATGCACAGGAAAAGACGGAACTTACGGCAGAACTTTTTAAGATTGAACAGTACGTGGAAATGGTGTTATCGTATCTGCGTTTGGAGAATCCGTCTTCGGATCTGGTGATTCGCCGGCAGCTGCTGCTTCCTATTGTAAAGCAGTCAGTACGAAAGTACGCACCGTTATTCATTCGCAAGAAACTGGCGCTGGAGCTGGATGTGGATGAGGCCTGTACAGTTCTTACCGATGAAAAATGGTTGGCATTTGTAATGGAGCAGATTTTGTCCAATGCGTTAAAATATACGTCTTCCGGCAGCATTCATATCTATACGGAGCAGCCGATGACGCTTGTCATTGAGGATACGGGAATAGGGATTGCTGCGGAAGATTTGCCTCGGCTTTTTGAAAAAGGCTTTACGGGATATAATGGACGGGAGGATAAGCGGGCAACTGGACTGGGGCTTTACCTGAGCCGCAGAATATTACGGAGGTTAGGACATACGATTTCTCTGGATTCACAGGAAGGAAAAGGAACACGTGTCAAGATAGGATTGGATACAGTGCGGATTCATACGCAGGAGTAGAGAATCTTACAAAAGGGTAAGGTTCAGAAAGGGAATGTAAGCCGAAACGATGGATGATTTTTTGGTCTTTGATTATAATGGAATCTGTAATTCAGAATGAAGGAGGAGTTCATGATGTCGATGTTGGAAGTACATCATCTTAAGAAAATATATACCACCCGTTTCGGAGGAAACCGAGTACAGGCTTTATCTGACGTGAATTTTACAGTGGAACAGGGAGAATATGTTGCCATTATGGGGGAATCCGGATCCGGTAAGACGACGCTGCTTAATATTTTGGCGGCACTGGATAAGCCAACAGGCGGAGAGGTAGTGTTAAATGGGAAAAGTCTGACTGGGATTCGGGAAAAGGAGATTTCTGCGTTTCGCAGGGAGCATTTGGGATTTGTTTTTCAGGATTTTAATTTGTTGGATACCTTCTCTATACAGGATAATATTTTCTTGCCGTTGGTTCTGTCTGGAAAGAATTATAAAGAAATGAAGAATCGTCTGACTCCGATTGCCAGGCAGCTGGAAATCGAAGAGATCTTGAACAAGTTTCCTTATGAAGTGTCCGGCGGACAGAAACAACGCGCGGCAGTGGCTCGAGCCCTGATCACAAAGCCAGAACTTATTCTTGCGGATGAGCCTACAGGCGCCCTAGATTCCAGATCATCAGATAGTTTGCTGCATTTGTTTGGAGAGATCAATCAGGGGGGACAGACGATTCTGATGGTGACTCATAGTACTAAAGCGGCCAGCAGCGCCAGACGAGTGCTTTTTATCAAAGATGGCGAGGTATTTCATCAGTTATATCGAGCAGACAATACGGAAGAACAGATGTATCAGAAGATTTCGGACACGCTGACGATGATCGCAACCGGCGAGATGCGTCATGAATAGAGGATTCTACTGGAAGCTCGCGGCTATCAACATTCAAAAAAATGGAAAGATTTATTTCCCATATATTCTGACATGCATTTTGACTGTGGCGATGTATTATATGATTCTGTCTCTCGCGGGAAACCCGGGGATCTATGATCTTGTGGGAGGCAGTCTCATCGCCTCTACCCTTAATATGGGATGTTTTGTGACTGCATTTTTTGCTGTTATTTTCCTATTTTATACCCATAGTTTTCTTATTAAGCAGCGTAAGAAAGAAATGGGTCTTTATAATATTCTGGGAATGGAGAAGCGACATTTAGGTCATCTCCTGGCCTGCGAGACGCTATATATCCTGGGAATCAGTCTGGCGGCAGGCCTGGGAATCGGCCTGCTCATGGATAAATTGCTGTTTTTGATTCTAATGAAAATGTTCGATGGGACAGTAACACTGGGATTTCAGATTCATAGTGAAGTCATTGGATCGGTCATTATGCTGTTTTCTTATATTTTTGCGGCGATTTTTCTCAACAGTCTTCGCCAGATTTATCTGACAAAATCGATTGAGTTATTGCATAGTGCAGATATGGGGGAACGAGAACCCAAGATTAAATGGTTCATGTCTCTTGCCGGAATTATTTGTTTGGGAAGCGGATATGCCATCGCTCTCATGACGACCAATCCAATGGAAGCGATCCTGTTGTTTTTCTTTGCGGTGATTCTAGTGATGATTGGAACCTATTGTCTTTTCATTGCCGGGAGTATCGCGATTCTTAAGATGTTGCGCAGGAATCACCGATTTTATTATCATCCTAGGCATTTGATCGTTGTATCAGGAATGATCCACAGGATGAGACAAAATGCGGTGGGACTTGCGAATATCTGTATTCTGTCTACAATGGTGCTGGTGATGATCTCTTCGACGATGTGTATGTATCTCGGGAGTCAGGAGGCGATACAGCGGAATTGCCCGCACACGATCGTGGTGCAGGCAGAAGGCATTCAAAACGAATTGCCGCAGAGGATGGAGGCCATTCTGAAGGAGAATCAGATAGAGGGTGAATCGGCAGTCTGGTATCGCTATCTAGATTATACGGCATATCGGAAAGGCAATGTATTGATTACAGATCCAGCACAGGATGACTCTGGCAGCGTTGTATGCGGAATCATCGTGATGGCACTCGAAGACTATAACCGATGTCAGAATACGCAATATACATTGGACTCGCATGAAGTCATTTTGATGACAGATTATGCGGAGTACCCGGAGGATACGCTGTGGCTTGCGGGAGAAGAATACAAGATCAAGCAGGTGGAAAAGGCAGAATCCACCCGTTTTGTGATGCGTTCGCAAGCGATTGTGGGAGGTTATATTCTGATTGTTCCCGATATGGCTACACTATTTCAGCTGGATGAGGCGCAGCGTCAGGAATATGGTACAGAGTATTCATCGCAAATAGAGACATATTATGGAGTCGATGCGGCGCTGAGCGAGGAAGAACAGAACCAGTTGAGAACAGTGGCACAAAAGACCCTTCCGGTAACCTATGCCCCTTCGGTCTCTTTTCAATCCGAGGAAGAAGATACGGTAATAGGGCTGTATGGAGGATTGTTTTTTATTGGTGTCTTTCTCAGTATTTTATTTGTGATAGCTACTATTTTGATCATCTATTATAAACAGATTTCGGAAGGATATGAGGACCGACAGCGTTTTGAGATCCTGCAGAAAGTGGGAATGACACGAAAGGAGATTCAAGGAACCATTCGTTTTCAAGTATTTGGCGTCTTTTTCTTGCCTCTTTTCATGGCGGGAGTGCATATCGCATTTGCCTTTCCGTTTATCGCCAGAATTTTGCAGGGCTTATCGATGCCAAATACGGAACTGTTCGCTCTTTGTACTGGAGGATGCTTTCTGGTATTTGCAGTATTTTATGCATGGATCTATAATCAGACGGCCAAGACATATTATCATATTGTGGCGTTCTAAATGAGGAGCTGTCAAGCAGCCCCTCTGGGATAGAATGCAATGCCTTCTTAAAAATTGTAATCATTGACGATATGATCCGGCTATGGAAATGAATACTGTTATGACAAAACGACACCCTGTTCAAAGAGCGGGAACACACGGCTTGCAATAAAAAAAGCGCGCGACGGGATTCGAACCCGCGACCCCCGGCTTGGGAAGCCAGTGCTCCACCACTGAGCCACGCGCGCTGGAATATATTTTATTATAGTACGAATCGTATTGTTTGTCAAGTCATTTTTTAAAGATGCGACTTTTTTCAGATAGTTCTTTTTATAATAATTTGAGCCGGACCTTGCAAGATCCGGCTCTTTCTGGTCTTTCCATCTGCCTTACGTTTCATAGAGTGGCTGAATAAAGATACCCAGGAGACCAGGACCTGTATGCACGGTCAGGGCAGGACTAATCGGCCCTTCGAAGATGATCTGATCCTTTGGCAAATGGTCACGCAGAAGGGCAATAACCTGTTTGGCCTCTTCAGGAGCCCCGGCTTGGGCAACCCCTACATGATAGCGGGATGTGCATCTCGAGATCTGACCCAGAACCAGATCCACTGCCTTGTGAAGGGACTTTTCTCGGCCGCGGGATTTTGCTACGGTATAATAGACACCGTCTTCATTACAGGAAATAACAGGTTTCAGATTGAGGGCAGTCCCTACGATGCCGGTCACTTTACCGATGCGGCCGCCCTTTACCAGGTATTCTAATGTATTGACACAGAAATACACATGGGAGCGCTCTACGCTATATTTCAAATGAGATACAATCTGATCAAAAGGCAATCCCTGCGCGATCAGATCGGCGGCATACATAGCCTGACATCCGGCGCCGATGCCGATATTCTTGGTATCAATCAAGGCGGTCTCTAATTGAGGATAATCCAGACTGGCCAGACGAAGCATGTTAAAAGTGCCCGACAATCCGGATGAAATTGTGATAATGATGAGACGACGATATCCTGCATTCAGGATTTTCTGAAAAGCATCCGTGATCTGACCGCCATCCGGAAGAGAAGTCTTGGGAACTTCCCACGGCATCCTAGCAAAAATTTCTTCCGAAGAGATCTGAATCCGATCTTCATATTCGCCCTCCGGATAAATGACACGCAGAGGAACAATAAAAATATTTTCGTATTTTTTTAAATAAGAATCCGGAACATCCGTACCGGAGTCCACTAAGATAGCTATTTGATCTGTCACAACTAAAACCTCCATCCAACAACATCTGGTTTTCAATAACAGTATAACACGACTCTAGAATATGTCAAGCGGATTTCAAAATAAAATATTGACTTTTAGCAAAACAGATGCTAAGATAAATTGAATTATACATTATATTATAAAGGAGAGTGAGAAGGTGGAGGATCATTTTCTTCAATCCTCATATGCACAGGAGATTATGGAGTTCCATTGTCCTCGTTATGATGAACTTCCGGGGATTGATTTATACATGGATCAGGTGCTGAGTGTCATCGAAGATGCGTTAAGAGTATTTTCTTTAGGAGAGAAGATGCTGACATCCTCAATGGTGAACAACTACGTAAAGCAGAAAATCGTTTCTCCGCCTGTCAATAAGAAGTATTCGAGGAGACATTTGGCGTATTTAATGGTGGTTTGTATTTTGAAAAAGGTATTCAGCATCGCAGAGATCTGTCGTATGATTACCATACAGATTGAGAGTCATCCCTTAGAGGCGACGTATGATCGGTTCTGTCAGGAGATGGAACAGGCGCTGCGCATGGCTTTTACGGGAGAACCTATGGATGAAATGAGAGATCAAGGAGAAGGTGCGGAACTGCTGCGCAGCACGGTACTTTCTTTTGCACAAAAGGTGAGGGTACAGAAATATCTGGAATATCGTCTGGAGAAAGATCATGCGGAGAAGAAGGGAGAGTAATCATTGATGGCAACGGCAATCCTCAAGAAGGGGGAAGGACGGTTTCTGCGCGCAGGAGGACTTTGGATTTTTGATAATGAGATTGACAGAATAGAAGGAGATTTTGAGAATGGAGATGTGATCCGTGTCCAGAATGATCGGAGATATGATCTGGGAAGCGGCTTTATAAATCTACATTCGAAGATTCGGATTCGGATGGTGAGCAGTCGGCCCGGTCAAACGATAACAGAAGAATTACTTCGGCAGCGTTTACAGTATGCCTGGGAATATCGAAAGCGTACGGTGGATACGGCAAGCTGCCGTATTGTCTTTGCGGAGGCGGACTATCTGCCAGGACTGGTGGTGGACAAGTTTTCAGATATCCTGGTAGTACAATCGATGGCATTGGGGATGGATCGTTGGAAAATTGTGATCGTAGAATTGCTTAAAGAAATTTTGGCACGGGATGGGATTTCGATTCGAGGCGTGTATGAACGCAGCGATGGGAAAGTCAGGCTGCAAGAGGGAATGGAGCGTGTCAAGGGCTTCATTGGGCCGGCCTTTGAGACCCAAGTCGAGATCGTAGAAAATGGGATTCGTTATCTGGTGGATGTGGAAAACGGACAGAAGACGGGATATTTCCTGGATCAAAAGTATAATCGACAAGCGATCCAAAGACTTTGTCAGGATGCTCGAGTTCTGGATCTGTTCACACATACGGGATCTTTTGCGCTGAACGCAGCCAAAGGGGGCGCTAGAGAGGTACTGGGAGTGGACGCCTCGGAACTGGGAATAGAACAGGCTCGGCGCAATGCGCAGCTGAATGGACT
Source organism: uncultured Clostridia bacterium (assembly GCA_937892735.1). Classification (GTDB taxonomy): domain Bacteria; phylum Bacillota; class Clostridia; order Lachnospirales; family Bianqueaceae; genus Faecimorpha. The sequence goes on from CALBGL010000001.1 coordinate 15,942, forward strand.
GGAACAGATCGTAAGCTTTCAATGCGCTGATGTTTTTGAACTGCTGCCGGAATTGGAAAGAAGAGGAGAACAGTATGATGTGATCATCCTGGATCCTCCGGCTTTCACCAAATCCCAGCATTCGGTTAAGAATGCGACGAGAGGGTATCGCGAAATCAATCTGCGAGCCATGAAACTGCTGAAAGACGGTGGGTATCTGGCGAGCTGCTCCTGTTCTCATTTTATGACGTATGAACTTTTCACGCAGACGATCGCGCAGGCCGCATCCTCTGCACACCGCAGGGTTCGACAGGTGGAATTTCGTACGCAGGCGCCGGATCATCCGATTCTCTGGGCGGCAGACGAGTCTTATTACCTGAAATTCTATGTTCTTCAGATTTGCAGAAACTACTGATATTCCTTACGAAAGTGTAAGATACTCCGGGAGAAATGTAAGATGCTTCGATGGCACTCCATTTCTCCCGTTTGTTATAATGGGTTCAGTCCATAAAGGAGGGATTCATATATGAGTAAAGGTTTTTATTCGAAGTTAGCATGGGATGGGATTCGTAAAAACAAGAAGTTTTATACGCCCTATATTTTGACCTGTATCGGTATGGTCATGATGTACTATATCGTGTCTTTTCTCAGTGTTAGTCCGCAAGTGACGAATATGAGCGGAGGAGATATAATGCAGGTTATGTTGGGTTTGGGGTGTGGTGTCATCAGCGTGTTTTCCGTACTGTTTTTATTCTACACCAATTCTTTTTTGATGCGCAGGAGAAAGAAAGAATTTGGCCTGTATAATATTTTGGGCATGGGAAAGGGAAATCTGGCGCGGATTCTCCTGTGGGAGACGCTGATTGTCGCGGTTCTTTCTCTGGGAATCGGTCTTTTCTGTGGGATTGTTTTGTCGAAAGTGGCGGAATTGGGTATGTTGAATATACTATCGCTGGAAGTTTCTTTTGTGTTCCAGATTGAAATACAGGCGGTGTATCAGACAATTGTATTGTTTTTGGCGATTTTCGCCTTGATCTTGCTGAATAGTCTGCGGCAGATCCACTTGACGAATCCGATAGAACTTTTGCATAGTGAAACTGTGGGAGAAAAACCACCGAAGGCCAACTGGGTTTTGGCAGTTTTGGGACTGCTCCTTTTAGGAGGAGCCTATTGGCTTGCCATATCGATCGAAGATCCGTTGTCTGCGTTGATCTGGTTTTTTGTGGCCGTGATTATGGTTATTATAGGGACTTATATGCTTTTTATCGCGGGTTCTGTCTCATTTTGCAAGCTGCTGCAAAAGAATAAACGCTATTACTATAAAACGCACCATTTTATTTCTGTCTCATCCATGGTCTACCGAATGAAACGAAATGGCGCGGGATTGGCTTCCATATGTATCTTATGTACTATGGTGCTGGTTATGGTTTCTTCTACGACTTGTCTTTATATTGGTACAGAAGACAGTCTGCGTACACGATACCCCAGAAATATCAACCTGGATACGACGTTTCAGGCATTTCATGAGGCGGATGAAGTACAAATGGATACGATTCGGCAGATGTCTGCGGATGTGGTATCGGAATATGGGCAAGAAATGTCTCAGGTGCTGGATTATCGGGTCGCAGGTCTTGCCGCTTATTTGAATGAAGATCAGATGATCCTTGATGAGTCTAGATTGACGGAATTTCATTGGGATGGATATTCAAATGTTTGGCAGATCTTCGTGGTGCCTCTGGAAGATTATAATCGACTGATGGGACAGAATGAGACATTAGAAGAAGACGAGGTTCTGATCTATACGACCAAGATGAGGGAATATACCGCGGATACGATTGCATTTGAAAATGAGAATCCAATGCGCGTCAAGAAGGTGGTCGACAATTTTGCGGATAACGGCGTAGACGCCATGCAGGTGATCCCTTCTCTTTATATCTTTGTTCCGGATTTCCAGAAGATAGTGGCCCCCTTATTGGGGATGGAAAACCTTACGTCCGGCATTGTGTCGCTTCATTGGTTTTATGGATTTGATCTGAATTGCGAGGACGAAAAGCAGATCGAAATCATGGATGAACTGGGAAGTCGTATTGATCTATTAGAGAGAGAAAACGGAGAGGGGACACCGATAACTACCTATGAGGCGGTCGCCAAGGAACGAACCAGTTTTTATGGATTGTATGGAGGATTATTCTTCTTAGGGGTACTTTTAGGCATCGTATTTCTGTTCGCGGCCGTTTTGATTATTTATTATAAACAGATTTCGGAAGGATATGAAGATCAATCTCGTTTTGAGATCATGCAGAAGGTGGGGATGAACCGCAGAGAGATCAAAAAGAGTATCAATTCTCAGATTTTGACCGTCTTTTTTCTACCGCTTCTGACAGCCGGTATTCATTTATGTTTTGCATTTCCATTGATCTATAAGCTGCTTGCTCTTTTCAGCCTGGTGAATCTGCCTTTGCTGATTTTGGTGACAGTTATATGCTATCTGATTTTTTCGCTGTTTTATGTGGCGATTTATCGTGTTACTTCGTATGCCTATTATTCGATTGTCAGCAGCATTCGCAGTACGTAAAGCGCATAATAAAGGAGGGTGGGAAAACGAATTCACGGTTTCCCACCCTCTTTTTATGACAGTTCTGTCAGATATCCACGTAATGCAATGAGTTCATCACGAATTTCCGCGGCATCTTCGAATCGGAGATCTGCCGCGGCCTTTTTCATTTCTTTTTCCAGCTTCGCGATTGCCTGCCGCAGCTCTGTGCGACTCATGGATTCAGGATCTTTCGATTTTTTGCGTTCTGTTTTCTCAGCAGCTTCCAAGGTAGCATGAATGACATCGCGCACATCTTTTTGAATGCTTTTGGGTATGATACCATGCGCTTCATTATACTGTTGCTGGATAGTACGGCGCCTCTCGGTCTCATCTATGGCTCTTTGCATAGAGTCGGTTATCATATCCGCATAGAGAATAACATGGCCGTCCACGTTTCTGGCCGCTCGTCCTATAGTCTGTATGAGAGCGGTCTCAGAGCGAAGAAATCCTTCTTTGTCAGCGTCCAAAATGGCGATCAAAGATACCTCCGGGATATCCAGGCCCTCTCTCAGAAGATTGATGCCTACAAGCACGTCATATACACCGGTTCGAAGATCTCTTACGATTTCCAGGCGTTCCAGTGTATCCACTTCCGAATGAAGATACTGTACTTTGACCCCCGCTTCCTGCAGGTACTTGGTCAGATCTTCAGCCATTTTTTTGGTTAAGGTAGTGACTAATGTTTTCTGTCCTTTCTGATTGACTTTCTGAATCTCATATAGAAGGTCGTCAATTTGTCCACGGGAGGGACGAATTTCGACCTGCGGATCCAATAGCCCGGTAGGCCGGATGACTTGTTCCGCCTTGAGTTCTTCATGTTCAGCTTCATAGGGACCGGGCGTGGCAGAGACAAAGAGCATCTGGTGAATCTTCTGTTCAAACTCATCGAAACGGAGGGGACGGTTGTCTTTAGCGGAAGGAAGACGGAAACCATAATCTACAAGGGTAGTCTTTCGAGCCTGATCCCCATTATACATACCACGTACCTGCGGAATGGTCATATGGGATTCGTCCACAATCATCAGAAAGTCTTCCGGAAAATAATCTAACAGCGTATGCGGGGTACTGCCCGCCGCACGTCCGGACAAATGCCGGGAATAATTCTCGATGCCACTGCAGTAGCCGGTTTCACGGAGCATTTCAATATCAAAGTTCGTTCGCTGCGCGATTCGCTGTGCCTCTAAAAGTTTGTCCTGACTTCGGAAAAAGGCGACCTGTTCATCCAGTTCATCTTCGATACGCCGAATGGCTCCCGCCATTTTTTCAGGAGCAATGACGTAGTGAGAGGCAGGAAAGATCAGCATATGCTGGCAGATAGCCAAAATCTCTCCAGTCAGTGTATCCAGTTGTACGATACGTTCGACTTCGTCTCCAAAAAATTCTACGCGATAGGCTTTGTTTTCTTCTGAAATCGGGACGATTTCCAGTACATCACCGCGCACACGGAAGGTTCCGCGGACAAGATTCATATCGTTGCGGGTATATTGCAGGTCCACCAGACGGCGCAGCACTTCATCACGATCTCGAATCATACCGGGTCGTAGAGACAGCGTCATGCTATTATAATCAATAGGATCTCCCAATCCATAGATGCAGGATACACTGGCAACAATGATTACGTCCGTACGTTCAAACAGAGCTGCGGTGGCAGAGTGGCGCAGTTTATCGATCTCATCATTCACGGCGCTGTCTTTTTCAATATAGAGATCCGTCTGCGGAACATACGCTTCAGGCTGATAATAATCATAATAAGAAACGAAGTATTCGACAGCGTTATGGGGGAAAAATTCTTTGAACTCACTGTAGAGCTGAGCAGCCAGTGTTTTGTTGTGTGCGAGCACGAGTGTGGGTTTTTGCAGAGCCTGAATCACATTGGCCATAGTAAAGGTCTTACCGGAGCCGGTAACGCCCAGGAGCGTTTCAAAACGATTTCCTGCCTGAAAACCATTTACCAGTTCTGCGATGGCCTGGGGCTGATCGCCCGTAGGCTGAAACGGCGATGTCAGTTCAAAGGGGTGTTGTATCTGTTCCATAGCTGCCTCCTGTATGTTTTGATGGGCTTTAGTATACAACGGTCATTTCGGAAAGTCAATGGAGAATTCGGGTTGCCTTTTTTAGGCATCGGTAGTATAATGCAATCAAATAACGGATCAAAAAGGTCTTGACGGCCATGCGGAAATCCTCTATAATATAAAAGGCACAAGAACGTTTGTTCGGCCATCGTCAGATTCAAAGAAAGGATGCAGAGAAACGAATGCAGGATTATATACACGTAAAAGGCGCGCGAGAACATAATCTACAGAACTTGGAAGTCAAGATTCCCAGAGATCAATTGGTCGTTTTAACAGGTTTGTCGGGTTCTGGTAAATCCTCGTTGGCTTTCGATACGATTTTTGCGGAAGGGCAGAGGCGGTATATGGAATCGCTGTCGTCCTACGCTAGGCAGTTCTTGGGGCAAATGGAGAAGCCGGATGTGGATAGTATTGAGGGACTCTCTCCGGCTATATCGATTGATCAAAAAACGACCTCCCGGAATCCCCGGTCTACAGTGGGAACGGTGACAGAGATCTATGATTATATGCGACTGCTATTCGCCCGTATAGGAGTTCCCCATTGTCCAAAGTGCGGCAGGCGCATTGAGAAGCAGACGGTGGATCAAATGGCAGACCAGCTTCTGGATTTGCCGGAAGGCACACGGCTGATTCTTATGGCGCCGGTGGTACGAGGTCGTAAAGGACAGCACCAAAAGGTGCTGGAGAGTGCACGACGTTCCGGCTTTGTCCGTGTTTATATCGACGGCAGTCTATATCAGTTGGAAGAAACCATTGAACTCGATAAAAATAAGAAACACAATATTGAGATTGTGGTAGATCGTCTGATCGTTCGGGATGGGCTGAGGCAGCGTATGACGGACTCGATTGAAACGGCGCTCAAGCTTTCGGAAGGATTGCTCATGGTTTCGGTGGTAGGAGAGGAAGAGCCGCGTCTATTCAGTCAAAACTTTGCCTGCCCGGATTGTGGAATCAGCATCGAAGAACTGCAGCCGCGTATGTTCTCTTTTAATAATCCAGTGGGGGCTTGTCCAGCCTGTACGGGAATCGGGTATCTGATGAAGTTCGATCCGGAACTGGTGATCCCGGATCGGAGTCTGTCCTTGCGGCAGGGGGCGATCACTGCGCCGGGCTGGATGTCATCGAATCAGCCAGATAGCTTCACGTATCGCATTCTGGATCAACTCTCTAAGAAGTATCAGTTTTCATTGGATACTCCTGTTAAAGATCTGTCTAAAGAAGCATTGGACGCGATTCTATACGGAACGAATGGAGAAGAACTGGAAGTATATTATGAAGGCCGCTTTGGGGCCAAGACCTATAAAGTGGAGTTTGAGGGTGTGCTGAAAAATCTGCATCGGCGATATCAGGAGGCCAGTGAGTCGATGAAGGCGGAATATGAGGAGTATATGACAAACCTGGAGTGCCCGGAATGCCATGGTCAAAGGCTTCGGCCAGAAGCATTGGCGGTGACGGTCGATGAAAAGAATATTGCGGAGATCACGGAGATGTCGGTCCGGGCACTGACAGAGTTTTTCTCATCGATTCATCTTACGAGAAGGGAGCAGCTGATCGCCTCTCAGATTTTGAAGGAGATTCGGGCTCGCATTGGATTTCTGAAGGATGTGGGGCTAGACTATTTGACACTTTCCCGTTCTGCGGGGACGCTTTCCGGCGGAGAAGCGCAGCGGATTCGTCTGGCCACCCAGATCGGTTCCGGACTTATGGGGGTTTTATATATCTTGGACGAACCCAGCATCGGACTTCACCAACGGGACAATGCGCGGCTATTGAAGACTCTGCGTCATCTGAAGGATTTAGGAAACACATTGCTTGTGGTAGAACATGACGAAGATACGATGCGCGCGGCGGATCATATCGTGGACATTGGTCCGGGAGCCGGTGTCAATGGCGGGAAATTGGTTTGTCAGGGAAGCCTGGAAGACATCATGAATTGCAAGGAGTCTTTGACGGGAGATTATCTGAGCGGGCGAAAGAAAATTACGATTCCGGAAAATAGACGGACGCCAGATGGACGGTGGCTGCGGCTATATGGAGCCACACAGAATAACCTGAAAGGGACGGATTTTGCGATTCCTATAGGCCTGTTTACCTGTGTGACAGGCGTTTCAGGATCCGGAAAGAGTACGTTTGTGAATGAGATCCTATATAAAGTGCTGGCGAAGGAACTGAATCATGCCAGAATTCGAGCCGGGAGTTATCAGCCGATTGAGGGGCTGGAATATTTGGACAAGGTCATAAACATAGACCAGTCGCCGATCGGACGTACACCCAGATCCAATCCGGCAACCTATACCGGGCTGTTTGATCTGATCCGGGATTTGTTTGCCTCTACGCAGGAGGCGAAGGTACGGGGATATCAGAAGGGAAGATTTAGTTTTAATATTCGCGGAGGCCGGTGTGAGGCGTGCTCGGGCGATGGTATCATTCGAATCGAGATGCATTTCCTTCCCGATGTATATGTTCCTTGTGAGGTATGTCATGGGCAACGATACAATCGCGAGACCTTGGAAGTGAAATATAATGGAAAGTCCATTGCGGATGTATTGGATATGACAGTAGAGGAAGCCCTCCGGTTCTTTGAACATGTGCCTAAAATCAAGGCCAAACTGCAGACATTATATGATGTGGGATTAACGTATGTGAAGCTGGGACAGCCTTCTACAACTCTTTCCGGCGGAGAGGCGCAGCGTGTCAAGTTAGCGACCGAACTCTCCAGGCGGAGTACGGGAAGAACCATTTATATTTTGGATGAGCCAACCACCGGTCTTCATTTTGCGGATGTACACAAATTGGTCGATATCCTGCAGAAGCTGACAGATGGCGGGAATACGGTGCTTGTGATTGAACACAATCTAGATGTCATCAAGACCGCGGATTATCTGATTGATCTGGGTCCGGAAGGCGGAGATCAGGGAGGACAGGTGATCGCGACGGGTACGCCGGAGGAGGTGGCGGCAGTGCCTGGTTCTTATACGGGATTCTTTCTGAAACCCATATTGCAGGGGAGGCAGTCAGTTTGAAAAGGTATACAAGGCGTGCGGCTGCAGCATTGAAATTTGCAGAGAAGGCAGCAGAAGATCTAGGATATAATTATATTGGAACAGAGCATATTTTATTAGGCATACTCAAGCAGGAGGACAACCTGGCAGCAGCGTATCTGTCAAAGGGAAATATCACGTTTAACAGTATTTTGGATTTGGTTCAGAAGAGAGATTATGCTTCGTTTCAGACGGCAGAGCCGCCGGAATATTCTCCTAGAAGCCTGGCGCTGTTAGCGCGGGCCCAGCAGGAGGCGAAGGAAATGGACGCTAACGAAATAGGGACGGAACATATTTTATTGGCGATCCTCAAAGATGATCGTATGCCTGCTATGCACTATCTGATGTTATTGAATGTAGATACGGCAAAGCTGATTGATCAGATTCAAAAATCACAGCAGTACAGAGTGAAAAACGATTCGGAAGATGTCGAAAGAGAAGATATGCCGGTACTTCGCCAGTATAGTCAAGATCTGACGGAAGCCGCCAGAGCGGGACGATTAGATCCCGTCATTGGCAGAGAACGGCAGATGCAGCGCGTGATTCAGATATTAGCGCGGCGGACGAAAAATAATCCCTGCCTTCTGGGAGAGGCCGGCGTAGGAAAGACCACGGTAGTGGAAGGACTGGCTCAGAAAATCGTTAAGGGACAAGTTCCTGAAGCCTTATCTGAAAAGCGGATCTTACGTTTGGACTTGGCCGCACTGATTGCGGGATCCAGGTATCGCGGCGATTTTGAGGAGAGAGTCAAACTAGTCATGTCTGAGATCAGGAGGAATTCCGATGTGATCTTGTTTGTGGATGAGCTGCATACGATGATGGGAGCCGGCGCGGCAGAAGGCGCCATGGATATCTCGAATATGCTCAAACCAGCGTTATCCCGGGGAGAATTACAGATGATTGGCGCGACGACGCTGACTGAATATCGGAAGTACATCGAGAAAGATCCGGCATTGGAGCGGCGCTTTCAGCCGGTTCTCGTTGAGGAGCCCAGTGAAGAGGAAACGTTTCAAATTCTTCGGGGCGTGAAGGATCAATATGAAACCTATCATGACGTGATTATCACCGAGGATGCGATGGCGGCGGCGGTTCGTCTTTCCGGACGATATATTTCGGACCGTCTGTGGCCTGATAAAGCGATTGATGTACTGGACGAGGCGGCGGCCAAGCTGCGTCTTGAGACGTCGCAGGCGGCAGCGGTTCCGGCGCGGGGTTCACTTCAGCAGATCCTGCGCCGGAAAGAAGAGGCATTGCGGAAGGGAGACTGGAAGAGTGCAGCGCAAATGCCGATGCCAGTAGATATAAAGAATCGCGCCGGAAAAAAGCGAAAGGAAAAAAAGAAGGTTCAGGAAAGACAGATTGCGCAGGTCGTGTCAGAATGGACGGGTATTCCGGTCGATAAGCTGGAAGAGAAAGAGATGCAACGCCTGCAGAATTTGGAACAGATTCTGCATCAGCGCGTGGTAGGACAGGAAGAGGCGGTACGTGCTGTTTCCAGAGCTATACGGAGGGGACGAGTGGGGCTCAAAGATCCCACTCGTCCTATCGGATCCTTTTTGTTTCTAGGTCCGACAGGCGTAGGAAAGACGGAATTATCAAAGGCTTTAGCGGCTGCATTATTTGGCGGTGAACGATCGTTGATCCGTTTTGATATGTCAGAGTATATGGAAAAGCATACAGTATCCAGGCTGATCGGATCGCCGCCGGGATATGTAGGGTATGACGAGGGCGGTCAATTGTCTGAGAGAGTACGTCAACATCCCTATTCCGTGATTTTGTTCGACGAAATCGAGAAGGCGCATCCGGATATTTTTAATGTGTTTCTTCAGATTCTGGATGATGGGCGGATCACAGATGCTCAGGGGCGTACGATTGATTTCAAGAACACCGTGATTATCATGACGTCCAATATAGGAGCCAGGAGCATTGTGGCACCTTCGAGGTTGGGATTCCCATTGGAGACAACAGAAAAGGCGCGTTATGAAGATATGCGCAGGCAGGTGATGGAGGAAGTGAAGCGGCTTTTTCGGCCAGAGTTTCTGAATCGTGTCGATGAGATCCTGGTGTTTCATGCATTAAATCGAGAGCATATTGAGCAGATCGTAGAGATTCTGTTTGCACAGATGGCAGAACGTATGGAAAAGGCGGTGGGAGTTCCTGTATGTATGACGGAGAAGGCCAAAAACTGGATTGTCAATCAGGGATTTGACGCGACATATGGGGCAAGACCACTTCGAAGACTGCTGCAGAATCAGATCGAGGATCCGGCGGCAGATATGCTATTGGCAGGACATCTCAGCGGGATGTCAAAGATCGTTGTGGATCAGCTGGAGAATGGGATTACGTTGAGAACGGAGTAAAATATGGCAAAACGAAAGGAAATCTATCGATGTGCCGTTTGCGGTTACGAGACTTCGAAATGGGCGGGACAGTGCCCGGAATGCCGATCTTGGAATCAACTGAAGCTAGTCGAGGAAGTGACGGCCGGAGGATTGGGCGTCTCTTCAGAAAAGGAACTCAGAGCACGTAAACCGGAGCGTATCAGCAGATTAACAGATGTGGCCTATGATATAGGGCAGCGAATGTCTACAGGGATCGGGGAACTGGACAGAGTCCTGGGCGGCGGTCTGATCGCGGATTCGATGACAATTCTGGCCGCGAGGCCAGGAGCTGGAAAATCCACCTTGCTATTGCAGGCGGCACAACGAATCGCGGAACAGGGATATTCGGTTCTGTATGCATCTGGGGAAGAAAGCGAAAGTCAGCTCCGGCGCCGTGCTGAACGAATTTTACGGCGGATTCATGAACGGATTTATGTATTGTCTACTTCTTCCATGAATGAAGTATTAGGGGCTATTGAAGCAATCGACGCCAGACTTGTGATTATCGACAGTATTCAGACATTCTCTATGGAGGAGCTGACGTCCAGGCCCGGATCGCCTACGCAGACGATGGAATGCACCAGCGCGTTGCTGAATGCGGCGAAGAATCCAAAGAAGCCGAGAGCAGTGTTTTTAACGGGACAGCTGACCAAGGAGGATGAGTTGGCGGGCGTTCGTTCGTTGGAACACATGGTGGATACGGTTTTATATATGGAAGCGGAAGGGGAAGAAGAACTGCGGATTTTGTCGGCCACGAAGAATCGGTTCGGCAGTACGGGAGAAATGGGCTTTTTCCTGATGGAAGAACAGGGGTTAGTACCCATTGAAAACCCTTCCGAATATTTCATGACGCATCGAGAGCAGCCTGCCATGGGCAGCGCATTGACGGTTATAAAAGAAGGAACGCGTCCAGTCATTGCTGAGGTGGAGTCGTTGGTCTCTCAAAGTTATACTCCGTATCCGTCTCGGATCGCAGAATGTATGCGTAAAGACCAACTCAACACATTGGTTTCGATCTTGGAACAGAGAGGACGACTTCCATTATATGACAAAAACGTGGTGCTGAAATCGACGGGGGGATTGAAGTTATCACAGCCTTCAGCCAATCTAGCTGTCATCGTATCCATTGCATCTTCAGCGTTGGATCGTCCCCTGCCACCGCAGTCGATTTTCATAGGGGATGTGGGATTGACGGGAGAGTTGAAACGAATTCCCTCCATGGAAAGCCGTTTGCGGGAGGCGCAAAGAATGGGGTTCCAGAAAGCGTATATTCCTAAGGATTCCATACGAGAAGACCAACGCGTACATTTTCAGTCTTTGAAGATTGAAGAAAGGGAATATCTGCACAGTCTTTTAAGAGAGGTTTTAGGAGGGTGGAATGCGCTTTAATCCTAGCGTTTACGATTTATTCACAGGATGTTTTTACAAATCCAATTGATTTTTTAAATACTTTCTAGTAAAATAATGTCTATATTTATTCTAATTTTTATAGAATAAGTACAAGCAGCAGGGAGAAGATGGGAGGATGCAGAGTGTTAAAGTATGAAAAAGAAAAAGAGAAGAAAGCCTTCAAAGCGATGACTTTTCGGGAGAAATTAACACATATTCGTAACTACTATATGCTGCATATTGTGGCAACCATAATTGTCATTGCGATCGCGGCCTGGGCACTCAATTATTATGTCATTAATCCTCCGAAGACAGCATCTTTAAGTATCATTACGATGTCTGACGCTGGACTAAATTTGGATACAACCGCGTTTCAGCAATTACTGAACGAGCAGTTGCCGGAACTCTGTACGGAACGCCAGGAAGTGCAGGTACAGGCAATGTCGATGATCAATGATGATTATCAGACGGGATATTATAATTCTCAGAAATTGGTCGCGCTGGTTGCAGCGCAAAGCGTAGACCTTTTGATCGGACCGCTGGATTTGCTGGAGAGTTATGCGGGAGCGGATTATTTCTATCACCTGGATGCGTTTTTCACGGAAGAAGAATTATCGAAGATGGAAACGGTCTCCTGTGAGGTTACGGAAGAAACGGATGAATTCGGCAGAGTGACTTCGGCCAGCGGACCGTATCCGCTTCTGATATCCGTTGGAAATCCCGAGATTTTGCAATCTCAGTTCGGAACGAATCAGGAACTCTATATTGGAATTGTAGGAAATGCACCAAATCCGGAATCTGTTAAGATCTTTATTGAATATTTGCTGAATATGCAGTAAAATAGGAGCGATGGAACGTTTGTTCCAATACGATTGGATGTAAAGGAGAAGGAACATGGCAATTGAGTATAAGAACGCTGGAGTGGATGTGGAGGCTGGGTACCGGGCAGTCGCGCTGATGAAGGAACACGTGAAGCGTACGTTTAATGAGAATGTAGTCACGGATCTGGGAGGATTCGGTGGTCTCTTTTCGATTGCAGGCATGCAGATGGAGGAGCCGATCTTGGTTTCTGGTACGGATGGTGTGGGTACCAAGCTGAAGGCTGCGTTTTTAATGAATCGGCATGATACGATTGGAATTGATGCGGTCGCAATGTGCGTGAATGATATCATCTGTTGTGGTGCTGTCCCGCTGTTCTTCTTGGATTATATCGCATGCGGAAAGAATCGTCCGGAGCAGATCGCGGAGATCGTTAAGGGCGTTGCGGAAGGATGTATAGAGGGAAATTGCGCGCTGATTGGCGGAGAGACGGCAGAGCATCCGGGAATGATGCCTGAAGATGAGTACGACATCGCAGGATTTGCGGTCGGTATTGTAGACAAAAAACAGGTCATCGATGGGAAACGGGTCAAAGAGGGCGACGCATTGATTGGTATTGCTTCTTCTGGAATCCATAGCAATGGTTTTTCTCTGGTTCGACAGATTTTCGGATTAAATGATCCGGATGCGAAGGAGAAGATCGATACATATTATGAAGAACTGGGCTGCAAACTGGGAGAGGCGCTTCTTCGTCCGACCCGCATCTATGTTTCTGCATTGGATGCTCTGAAAAAAACGGTGAAGCCGAAGGCAATCAGCCATATAACCGGAGGAGGATTCTTTGAGAACATTCCCAGAATGCTGCCAGGTGGTTTTGACGCGGGGATTGCGCGGGGAAGCTGGGAAATTCCTCCGATCTTTCAATTGATGCAGGAAAAGGGCCACATCAGCGAACATGGTATGTTTAACACCTTTAACATGGGAATCGGTATGGTGGTGGTGGTAGCGGCGTCCCAGGCCGATGCGGCAGTAGAAGCGTTAGAGGCTGCTGGTGAAAAGGCGTATATCATTGGGGAAGTTATCAAGGCGGAGCATGAGACGCCGGAGGTCATCTTAGAATGAGAGTGGCGGTACTGGTATCCGGCGGCGGCACGAACCTGCAAGCGCTTTTAGACGCCAAGAAGGAGGGGCAGCTTCCAGAAGCGGACATCTGTACGGTGATCTCGAATCGGAAAGGTGCGTATGCATTAGAAAGGGCCCATGCAAATGGGATTGAAGCTATATATCTTCCGACGACTCGTTTTGAAGAGCGGAAGGAGTTTCACAGGGCATTGCGGGATCTTCTCGTGGAAAGGCAGATTGATCTGATTGTTTTGGCAGGATTCTTGGTCGTACTGGGAGAAGAAGTCATTCAGGCGTTTCCTAATCGAATCATCAATATACATCCGTCGCTGATTCCCTCTTTCTGCGGAGCGGGGTGCTATGGTCTTAAGGTACATGAGATGGTTCTGGAGCGAGGTGTAAAAGTGACGGGCGCTACGGTACATTTTGTGGATGGCGGGACGGATACCGGACCGATCATCTTCCAAAAAGCAGTAGAGATTTTACCGCAGGATACTCCTGAAATCTTGCAAAAACGTGTGATGGAGCAGGCGGAGTGGAAGCTGCTTCCGAAAGCAGTAGATTATTTTACGCGCGGTAGGCTCCGCGTAGAAGATGGTCGAGTATACGTTCTCGAAGAAAACGAGAGAGGAGAATCCATATGAAGATACTGGTTGTAGGCGGCGGTGGCCGAGAGCATGCGATAGTGCATTCACTTTCCAAGAGTCCAAAGACAGATCGGATTTACTGTGCACCTGGAAATGCGGGAATTTCTGCTTTAGCAGAGTGTGTTCCGATTGCAGCGACGAACGTGTCGGCATTAGTGGACTTCGCAAAGAAGGAAAAGATCGACCTGACGGTGATCGGTATGGATGATCCGCTGATGTTAGGTGTGGTGGATGCTTTCGAAGATGCGGGGCTGCGCGTTTTTGGCCCCAAAAAGAATGCCGCAATTCTGGAAGGAAGCAAGGCGTTTTCCAAGAACCTGATGAAGAAATATGGCATACCGACGGCCGATTTCTGGGAGTTTACATCGAGTGAAGAGGCAAAGGCATTTTTGCAGGCGCATAAGAAATATCCCATTGTGCTAAAGGCCGATGGCCTAGCACTGGGGAAAGGCGTCCTGATCTGTGAAAACGAAGCGGAAGCAATGGCCGGTGTGGATGAGATCATGGTAGACAAGAAGTTTGGCGCAGCAGGAAACACTCTTGTCATCGAGGAGTTTCTGACAGGCCCTGAGGTGTCTGTGCTTTCTTTCTGCGATGGAAAGACGGTGGTTCCGATGGTGAGCGCACAGGATCATAAAAGAGCATTGGATGGAGATCAGGGCCTGAATACAGGTGGCATGGGAACTTTCTCACCAAGTCAGTATTATACGACAGAACATGCGGAGTATGCGATGAAGCATATATTCCAGCCGACAGTGGATGCAATGGCGAAGGAAGGAAGGCCTTTCCACGGAATTATTTATTTTGGAATGATGCTGACGGCGGATGGACCCAAGGTGCTGGAATATAATGCCAGATTCGGTGATCCGGAAACGCAGGTGGTATTGCCGCGGCTCAGGAGTGATCTGGTAGATATTTTTGAGGCTTGTATTGATGGAACCTTGGCAGAGCAGTCCATCGAATGGGAAGATGACGCGGCAGTCTGTGTGGTGCTTGCATCTGGCGGATATCCCGTTCAGTATCAGAAGGGGTACCCCATCCAGGGATTGGATGCGTTTCGTGGACGAGAGGATTTGACGATCTATCATGCAGGAACTGCGTTTGACGCAGAAGGAAGGATTGTGACCAGCGGCGGACGCGTGTTAGGGCTTACGGCCTTGGCGCCGACTCTGGAAGAGGCGATTCAGAAAGCTTATGCTCATATCGATCAGATTTCGTTCCAGGATTGTTTTTATCGCCATGATATCGGCAGAAAGTAAGGAGGAACAGCATGCAGCGCAGAGCATTTTCATTACGAATTAAACCTGGGGTCAAGGAAGAGTACAAACGTCGTCATGACGAGATTTGGCCGGAGATGCGACAGATGCTGAAAGATGCGGGATTGCGGAATTACTCGATCTGGATGGTGGGAGACGATCATCTGTTTGGGTATTACGAAACAGATGATGATGAATATGCCGCTAAGTTCCAAGCGGCCAGTGAGATTGGTCAGAAATGGGAAGCCCACATGGCAGATCTGATCGAAACAAAGACGATGCCGGATGGGACAATTCAGCCCTGTAAAGAATGGCTGGATATGATGTTTTTGTTATAATAGGGACATTTTTATAAAGATTTCTTTATATGCAGTGGATTCTTTTGACAGAAGCCGGAAAATATGGTACGATAAGAAGAACCGTGAGTAGATCAAACGGTCGCGCGTCCAAGTGCCGAAAGGTCGGGCGTGAGGAAAGTCCGAGCTCCATAGGGCAGGATGCCGGATAACGTCCAGTG
>CALBGL010000002.1 GCA_937892735.1 uncultured Clostridia bacterium
GTTTGGGGGCTTGATTGGATAGGATTTGATCCTTCCGTACTTGATGAATCAGTATTTGATATTTGGTTACTTGATCCTTTAGTATTTAATTGTGCGGGGTTTTCCTGTTCAGGTTTTCCCAAGACAGGAGAATCCAAGACTGGTTTTACCTGAACTGGATTTTCCCGTTCAGGTTTTCCCGGTTTAGGTTCCGGCGGCCTGGGCTGCTCCAAAATCGTGTACTCGATGCTGCCGAGCCGCCCGTTGGCGTTGCGGACTCTTTCACGGATAATGTATCCCGCATCCTCCAGCTCCCGGACCGTAGCACAAATGCTGTCCACTCCATCCCGGCATATTCGGGCAAGGCCTTTGGTGGTGTAGTCCCAATCCTCCGGCAAGGACAGCATGAGGGACAGCAGCCCCTTCGCTTTCAGCGACAGTGCCGTGTTCCGTAGATGATGGTTTGCCATCACCGTGTAGTCGCGGGTTTTCTCAATGCGAAATACCGCCATAATCTCACCTCCCTCCGGCGGCCTGGAAAAGTGTTCGTTTTCGGGAAAAATTCAATTCTGTGCCCACTTGCTTCTCCATGTGGGAAAACCTATGGACACTTGATTTGCATTTCCTACATGAAGAAATACCTTCGATTTCTCACCCCTTTCAATACAGTTTTCCGTGTACTTGATGGAAAGTAAAAAACGCCATAGGATTTCCTATGGCGTTTGGGACAGGAAAAGGGTGCTGATATTTCACATCAGCACCCTTTATCCTGCCAGTATTTGATTTTTTGACTTCACATCGTGTTCCTTGCCTCTGAAAACATTGATTTTACTGGACTATCTCATGTTTTCTTATTAGGAGGCGGGGAATGTCACGTCTTTTATTTTTTCATTTGTTCGCATATGCCAAGAAGGCTTTTCTGATGGACAGCAACACACCAGACGCCCTTCGATACGACAGAAAAGCCTTCGTCTGTGGACAAAAAACATCAAACTCTATTATAAGGGCTAGCGCCAGGCGCTTCGATTTATGACAGCCGGAGCCTTTTGTTTATATAATCCCAGAATATTTTCCCTTAAAAGCGCAATACTAATAGGGGAAATTTCTCTTACTTTATTGACTATTCCCTTATTTTATACTATTATTTAAGGGAAATAGTTCGGAGGTGAGGTCATGAGAACATTTAATTATTCTGAGATTAGAAATCAAAAGTGGGATTCTGATATCCTTGGCCTGATTGCAGCAATATACAAAGAAGCTGGTAAACAGGAATTATATCTAAAAAGGCGGCCTGAAGAACTTGACAAACTGGTTGAGATTGCAAAGGTGCAAAGTACCAAAGCATCCAATGCGATTGAGGGCATTGTAACAACCAATACCCGCATTCGGCAATTAGTGGGAAAAAAAACCACACCTAAAAATCGTGATGAACAGGAAATTGCCGGTTATCGTGATGTTCTTAATATGATTCACGAGAGTTTTGATGCCATCCCAATCACACAAAACTATATATTGCAGCTGCACAAAATTCTGTATAGCCATATGTATAATCCAATGACAGGCAAAACAAAAAGCGTTCAGAATTATATTAGCGCCACTTATCCGGACGGTCATGTAGAGATCTTATTTACTCCACTTTCTCCTTATGAAACCCCGGAAGCGCTGGACAAAATCTGCGAGGAATACAATCGCGTCATTGGCAATATGGAAGTCGAACCACTGATTGCGATTCCCGTATTCATTCATGATTTTCTGTGTATCCATCCGTTTAACGCTGGAAATGGCAGAATGAGCAGACTCCTTACAACACTGCTGTTATACCGAAGCGGTTTCTATGTTGGAAAATATATTTCACTGGAAGCAAAAATTGCAAAGAACAAAGACCTTTACTACGAAGCCCTCGGTCAGGCACAAAGCGGCTGGCATGAAGGTGCAGAGGACGTTGTTCCGTTTATCAAATATCTACTGGGTACTATACTTGCAGCTTATAAAGATTTTGAGGATCGCTTTGCACTGGTCGAGATAAAGCTACCGGCGCTTGAAACAGTAAGACGCGCGACACAAAACAAAATCGGGCGTTTTACTAAGCAGGATATCCGCGAACTTTCTCCTTCTCTGAGCGTCAGTTCCATAGAAGGTGCGCTACGTAAGCTGGTAGCATCTGGTGAACTGAAACGTGAAGGCAAGGGCAAAAATATCGGCTATTGCAGATTGAAGTGATTCCCTCAACAAAGCCTCCATTCCCTTAAATATAGCAAACATTTAAGGGAATGGAGGCGCTTTTTTATACCCATTTTCGGGAAGGACGATGATTTGATATGGGTAGCATTTCCGGGCTTTTCCGTTCCAGAAATAAGCCCCAGAACCGCACTACGGACAGCGCCAGCTAAAAGGATTGACTGTCGCTATTCTCCCGCTCTCATATCGGCAATCTCGTCTTTCAGATCCGCATAGGTACTTCCTGACATTTCGATCTGCGGCTGTGTGGCCGTGACGGATAGAACATACTGATCGGGCGTGATATAAAACAGCAGGTCGCCCAGTGTCTCATAATACTCCTGCAGCTGCGGCTGGGAACTCTGCTTCACTCCCATCAGGAACTCCCCTCCCGCCGCAAAATCCGGAAGCACGTCCCAGTAGGCGTCGCTGACCGCCAGCAAAAATGTGTCCTCCTCTTCCATCGTGCCAAACACCGCATCTAAGACCCGCATCTCGTATACGTGATAGGTCATCTGTGTAGAGAGCCCTGTCCCGATCTTATCTTCCATGTCGGAAATATGGGAATCATCGGCCTCCTGCCCCGTTTCCCCGTTGACGACAATATCGGACAGCTGAGCATCACATTGCACCCGTACCCACGCGTCGGTGATGCCGACGCCTTCCTCGAGCGGCAATTCCCGGACATTATAATACGGATTTCCACATAATTCTTCCATAGGGTATGTGCTTCTTAGCTCCTCCACTGCCTGGTCAGACAGGCGAGCATCCTATACCCCAAAAAGATCCGCTAAACATATATCAATATACCTCATACATGCCTCTCCTTTCCTTATGCGTACTTATCCTTTATCTTACAAATCTTTAAAAATAAAAAGACTGTAAAAAACGATATCGCGTTTTTCACAGTCCTGCTTTCTGCTCTCCTCAGGGCTGCCAGCCCAGCACCTTCTCATCGGTCAAGGCCGCGGCTTCTTCCGCCGTCAGCTGCGGACGACTGGCGCTCACCTGCGCGCCGGCTCCTGTGTTTTCAAACTCGCCGAAACGGCCGTTACGCCCCAGGAAGCCCCCCATGTCCGTCCATCCATCGGGATGAATGTGTGCTCCCAGTTCGCACTGCACATATACCGCGTATCCGACAGCAAATGGATCCGACCCCGCATGCCACGGTCTGCCCAGATATACGGAATTCTCCGGACACTCACTGGTGAGTGTGCAATGGCGGAATACATAGCCATAGGGCTGACTCGTATAGGTGCTGGGAGCCGCCACATAGCCATGCACCTCGCCCGGCTGTGCATGGGTACGCTGCAGAGAATGGATATGACAATGTTCGAATACGACGCGAGCCGCGCCGAAGATGAAGTCCACATCGCCCTCGATATAGCAGTCTTTGTAATACTGGCTGCCATCCCGCGTATACAACGTGTCCTGCTTGCCCAAGAAACGGCAGTGGATGAGCTTCATGTGTTCGCCGGAGCCGTAGAAAGCCAACGCCTGGCGTCCGCCCACATCCCTGGCTCCGTCAAACGTATTAGCAAAGGTCAGATTCTGCGCCGTGAAATGATTTGCGTAGACGCTGACGGTAGCGCTGCGGAAGGTGCCCGTCATATCTCCATTCTCCCGCTTCCGCCCCGCATAGTTATCGTAGGCAATGCATACTTCCTCCGGCGTCTCCCCTTCTCCGATCAGCGTGATAAAGGGCTTGTCCCCCGAAATCCGCACCGCTTCCCGGTAGGTTCCGGGCCGCAGATAGATCGTAACCGGCGTCGTATTGCCCTCCGGGATCGCGTCAATCGCCTCCTGTACGGTCGCGTAATCTCCGGAATATCCGCTTCTCGGCTTAGCCACATAGATGATGGCATTCTGTGGAAGTTCTCGATTCTGATTATCCATGGTATCCTCCTCATATTATATGTTTTCTTTTATTTTAGCCTTTTCTGGCGCCCTCGTCAAGGTCTTCGCCGAAAAATCGACTTGGAAATGAACACGTCCGTCTTCGCCATTATAAATCCGATACGGAAGCCCCAACAGATTCATGATTGTTTCAATAAAATACAGTCCGAAGCCACAGCCTGCCCGGCCATCTTGTTGTCTTTGAAAGACTTCCGCTCCCTTTGCCACCATCCCCTCATCAATATGACCTTCGTTCGAGATATCTAGGATGGCATCCTTCAATCGAATGATAATGTCTCCGCCGGGTTCCCCATGACGTATGGCGTTCGATAGACCATTCGACAACGCTTTATATAAAAGAGAAGCTGACAGATATACAACGAGCTCATTCTGAACCGACACCTGTATGGATACGGCGAATTTCTCCGCCAGATAGGCATAGTCCTGCTTCAGATGTTCCAAGAAACAATGCATATTCACTTCTTCTGCTTCCTGCGGCTTTTCTTCTCGAAGCCTGGAAAGCTCTAGCAGCTCTTCTACCAGATGGCTCAGCTTTCCCATCTGTCTGCGGCATTCCCGCAGATACTTCTCCCGATCCCGATACACGCCCACCTGCTGAATCATACCCTCTAACATCATCTGGGAAGCCGCAATCGGCGTTTTCAATTCATGGGAAACCGCCGCGAAGAAATCATTCTGCACCTTTTCCAGTTCCAGAATCCGCTGCATGCTTGCCTCTAGGTTTTGATTCTTCTGTTCTAATTCCTGCACTTTCTCCTGAAGCTGCTCATACAACATATCTAAACCATACTGCAGAGTCCCTATTTCATCGGAAGCATACTCCGTACGTTTTCGCCGATCTGGCTTTCCTGAGAAACGCTCCGCTTTTTCCGCCACCGCAATCAGCGGTGCCGTGGACCATTTCGCGTAAAAGAGCCCCCCAATCAACGCACCCAAAATCATAATTACACAAGTGATCGGAAAGATCTCGGACATCATGCGTTCTACTCTGTGGATGCTCTTGGTATACCAGGAAAAAACCACCTGATACGGCGTGCCATCCAGCTCTACCGACCGAATGCGCCGTACCACCTTGGGCAAATCCCGTACTCCTCTATATGATGTATCCCGCAGTTCCTTCTCCGACAACGTCGCACCTTTGACCAGTTTCCAGTAAGGATTCTCCTTGAGCCGCTCCCTTTCGGAAAAGCTCGTTACCGCATAGACTACATGTCCTTCCTGATCTACGATCCCCACATCCAGATTATCATCCGATTCAAAAAGATCCACCTGCTCTTTCGCGTATTTCAAAGTGCTGCCTTTAATCTTCTCGCAGAACTGTTCCATTTTATGATCCACATCGGCATGTGCTGTGGCATAGTAGTAATGAGGAACGATAATATACAAAAATACATATAAGAGCAGCAGTACCACCAGAAGCAGACCACAGATTCGAAATACTGTTTTCCATAGAAGATTAAACCATTTTGTCATGTTATCTTACGAAATATAATAGCCAATACCCTTCACGGTGTTGATAATGTTTTCCGGAAGCTTTCTGCGCAGATTCTTGATATGCGCGTCCACAATCCGCTCTTCCCCGATATAGTCAAATCCCCAGACCTGGTCCAGCAATTGACTGCGCGTCAGAATCTGTCCATGATGCTGCACCAACGTCTTCAGAAGCTCAAACTCCGTCAGAGTCAGTTCCACCGGCGCCAAGTCCCAGAACACCGCGTAGCCACTGACGTCAATCCGCAAATGCCCGTAGATCAATTCCTCTCCCCGCAACTTCCCGCAACGGCGCAGCAATGACTCGATCTTCTTCAAAAAGATCGGAATCGAGAACGGTTTCACCACATAATCATCCGCCTTCTCCTCATAGGCGTTCATTTGAGTCTCCTCATCTCCCAATGCTGTCAACATGATGATGGGCAACGTGGAATCTTTTTTGCGCAGCTCTTTCAATACTTCTAAGCCGGACAGACTCGGAAGCATAATATCTAACACTACCAAATCCGGAGTTTTCTGGTCGTATAGAGACACCGCTTCCTGTCCATCTTCACATTCTGTGATCTCATACCCTACTAAACGCAGATATTCGCTTAACGTGGATCTGATGTTCCTATCATCTTCTACGACCAGAATCCTAACCATTCTATTGCTCCCTTCTTGTTGCTGATTTTTCATGTCCCTATTATACCGGATTTTCGAGCGAACTGCAAGCTTCCGGATAGAATCCTTAACAAAAAGGAACTCGCGCGCAAAACATTCCGCGTGAGAGCTTCTTTCCGAGAATTCGGGTTTTTTCTCATTACTCGGATGCTGTAATTGTTACATCGCGCCATGACTAATGAGATATCCGGGGGTTTTCTCATTACTCGACTGCTGCAATTGTTACATCCCACTCCGGACTAATGAGAAATCTGATCCGCTGCGACTTCGGATTTGTCAGCAGGTCAGACTTTTGTATAATTCTTTCCATCATTCGAATATGGATAGTTTCATGCCCTAACCCGATACATTCCGATTTATTTATCTTTTTCTTCATATGGTTTATTCCAAGAACCAATTTCTACCAGATTCCCTTCAGGATCTGCAATATAACACGTTCTTTGCCCCCAAGGTTCCGTTGTTGGAGCCAATACTGATACCGCCCCCTTCGCTATTGCTTTTTCATATTCTAAGTCTACTTCCTCAAAAG
>CALBGL010000003.1 GCA_937892735.1 uncultured Clostridia bacterium
TCATTAACATGGCTACCTAAAGTAATTTACACACAATTTAGGACTTGACTATAATCGGTTGCAAAAGGAATGGAATTATACGCAATCCTGCAATTTTCAAATGCATCTCTGCGAATCTGCGTATAATAAGTAATGAAAGAAACTAATCTGTACGCAAATGCGAGATTTGAGGGCAGGTGAATCTTCAAATTGTGTATAAAATGTATTGTGGGGACGGAAATGTCGTGCATCCACGATGCACATTTTGTATGCAATTCCTCAAGCTTTTTTTGAAATGAATCCATTGTCATCAGCACGAAGGAGATGATTCCGCTTCAAAAATGGATTTTGCGTATGCTAGATCCTCTGTGATGTAACGATCTGTGTTAGCAGTATCTGTATATTCAGCGCATAGGCAGATGGGACCGGTATATTTTTTTAGGCACAATGCGTCAACGACTTCATGCCAGGAGGAAGCGCCCTGTGAACCAGTCGTGAAATAAGATTTGTAGAGGGCTTGAGAGGCTTCGGGGCCATTGATACGGCGCATGTACGCATTTTTGAGATTGATGAGAAGCAGGTGGTTTCCCAGAATATCCAGCGCTTTTCTGGGGGGCTCGCCGGCTAGCGCGGAATGGGGAGCTGCCGAATCCCAATGATGGATGGCCCAATCTGAACCTGAAAACCTCTTCCTTTATTTATGAAATGGGAGCCAGAATTTTCCGGGAAGAGGCGGAGAAGGGCAGGCATTTAGCAGCGCTATCGGCCAAGATTTGACAGTTACCGCTCCAGAGAGTGGCGGTGCCGTTGTCCTACCCTACGTATGCGGGGGATGTGAGCCTGGAATGGCTTTTGTACGCACAGGAAGCGGAGAAGACGGAAATAGAGAAGATCCCGTATTTCCAGCGTTCCTATGTATTTGAAGCCTCCCAGTTTGCTACGTTGAAGACAAAGCGTGTGGAAGCATTCTATAAATTCGGATATTGTACCGCCAGCCATGCGCATCCCGACAAGATGAATGTGGAGATTCGAGCCTTTGGTCAGTGAGTCAGCCACGATCTTTCCAACTGCGGTTATGCTTCGAAGTTGTGTGCGGAGTTCCATCGGATGAGTGTTTCACACAACACGGTGGTCATGGATGTATCGAAGTCGAGGAGACACCCTATGGCCTGGTGCCCCGAAGATTCACCAAAGCGCAGCTTGCGCACTGGGATCAGATCGGCATGGTACGGGCTGCCCGAGCGCACGGGATCGCAGGCACGACGATGCGCTTTGTCACGAACCAGGCGCAGCTTTCCTTTTCCTACCGCGTACTGCCGATATGCGGAGAGAAGATGACAAGAGGATAGATTAACGGACTCCATCACGCTGTCGACACAGGATCTGGAGGGACGGGTTGTGTTCTCGTTACTGGATGGCGGTCAGGAACAGGAGGTGACAGTCTATCTGCCCTTTACGGCGGAACTGGCCTTTTCAGCCTTCTCGGAGGGTTTGAAACCCATAGGGAAAACAGTGTATTCGGGTCGGATTCTATGGCTGGGCGATTCAATTTCCCAGGGTATGCACGCGCTGCATCCTTCGCAGACCCTGGTGGGGATTCTGGGGAGAACCTGGAAGTATGAGATCGTCAACCAGGGAGTGGGTGGCTGTGGATATAAGGATATCTGTCGGGACTTTACATATGGGGATTGGCACCCCGATCTGCTGGTCTTGTTATTGGGCACAAACGATACGGGGCCGGCCGATGTGTTCTGGGATGCCTATCAGGCACAGGTACGGGAATGTCTGGACTGTGCACAGGAGAGATTCCGGGCTGACCAGATTCGTCTGATTTCCCCATTTTGGCGGGGAGATCAGCAGAAGGCAGAGATCGGAAGACCTTTTCGCCGAATCGTTTCATTGCTGAGAGGAGAGGCAGAACGGAGAGGCGTGGCCTATATTGATGGAGAAACGGTCAGTCCCCATTGTAACGATCTGTACTGGGACGAACGTCTGCATCCCAATGATACTGGGTTTGCAGTGATCTGCGAGGCATTGCGAGGACGGATCCTATAGTATGAACGTATACGTAAATACTGTTTAATCGATCTTCTCCTTTAGAATTCTTGCGCTATGATGATTGTAACGTGAGGGCCTATGAGATCAAAAGGATCTCATAGGCTTTTTATTTTACAAAAGGTGGAAACAAAAACCGAATTTTTTGTGTTCTTCTTCATCTTTCCGCAGAAAAGCCTTGACATTTTTCTAAAATCCGATAAAATGAAAATGAGCAAAATATGCGAAAGAGACAGGAGGCAGAACGCATGCCCAGAATCATCGCTGGATCTGCCAGAGGGATTTCTCTGTTGGTTCCGGAGGGCTTGGATACGAGACCGACAGCGGATAGTCGGAAAGAAGCTATTTTTTCCAGTATTCAGTTTGATATACCAGGCAGCCGGTTTCTGGATTTGTTTGCGGGCAGCGGGGCTGCAGGCTTGGAGGCGCTTTCGCGGGGGGCTCAGAAAGCAGTCTTTGTGGAAGCAGGTCATAAGGCCGCAGTCTGTATCCAGAAGAACATGGAGAAGACCAGACTCGCGCAGAATGCCCGTTTGCTGGAAGAGACCGCAGAACAAGCGATAGGCCGGCTGGCGGCGGAGAAAGAGACATTTGATCTGATCTTTATGGATCCACCCTATCATCAGGGATTCGAGAAGCAATCTGTCGGCGCCATCGTGGAAAAAGGGTTGTTAGCAGAGGGAGGAAAGATCGTGGTGGAATCTGCGGCGGATACCGAAATAGGGATACCGCATGGTTTTCGGGTGCTGAAAACGAAGATATACCGCGCGACGAAGTTTACGCTGCTAACGCGGGAACAAGGAGAATGTGAGTGATCAAGTTTGTATATCCGGGCAGCTTTGATCCACTGACCAAGGGCCATGTGGACATCATCGAGCGGGGGGCGAAGCTGGCGGATCGCTTAATTGTCGGTATTTTGATGAATGCGACCAAGCAGCCCATGTTTACATTGGAGGAGCGGATCCAGATCATCCAGGCGGGGATCAGCCACCTGTCCAATGTGGACATCATTCCCTTTGATGGACTGCTGGTGGACTTTCTGAAGCAGCAGAACGCCAGGACCGTGGTGCGAGGCCTGCGAGCGGTATCGGATTTTGAATATGAGCTGCAGATGGCGCAGGCGAATCGAAATCTGTACCCGGAGATGGAAACGATCTTCCTTTGTACCAATGTGGAATATTCATTTATCAGTTCTACTGTGGTTAAGGATATATTGCGGCACGGCGGCGACATCAGCCATCTGGTGCCTGAGGAATCCATTCACATTATTGAGAAATTATTAGGAGGTAAGGAAAATGGCAGTGGATCGACAGATGGAAATTGAGGATATGCTTGCGTCAATCGATGAGATTTTGGAGCAGGCGAAGTCCGTTCCTTTCAGCGATAAAGTAATGGTGGAGCGGAATGAGATCATGGAGATCACAAAGGAGATCCGGCTGCGTCTTCCTACGGAGATTGAGCAGTCCAAGTGGGTGTTGGAAGAGAAGAACCGGATCTTGGCAGACGCGCAGAAGGAAGCGGAGGAAAAGATCGCTCAGGCCGAGGAGGAACGCGGCAATATGATTAACGAACATGAGATCACGAAGCGTGCCTATCAGCAGGCCGAGGAGATCGTGGAGGCGTCTAAGAAGGTGGCGCGCGATATGAAGATCGGCGCGAAAGAATATGCGGATGAGTTGCTGCAGCAGGTGGATGAGCAGATGAAGAGAATGGGCGAGTTCACTTCTGGTTCTGTAGAGGGCATCATGAAGGATTATCAGCAGCGGGTGCAGAGCTTTAACGCGGGATTGGAGCAGAAGCGTCAGATCTTGCAGCAGAATCGTAAGGAGCTCAATGTCAATCGTTCGAACAACTAAATAAGATAAAAAAGCAGCCAGAAGGCGGGGGTGAAGGATGAGACTATCATTTGCGCAGTATAAAGATAAAGTAATGGGATGCTGGACCGGCAAGAATATTGGTGGGGTTTTGGGCGCGCCCTTCGAAGGCAAACGGAAGAAGGTACGGATCGACAGCTACCAGCAGGATCTTTCCATGGGGCCTCCGCCGAATGATGATTTAGATCTGTAGATCGTGTGGCTGTCTGCGGTGGAGAAGTATGGCAGGAATGTCAATGCGCAAATTCTGGGCGAGTATTGGTTGTCTTATGTGATTCCCAACTGGGTAGAGTATGGGATGGGGAAGGCGAATTTGCGCGCGGGCATTGTTCCGCCTATGTCCGGCGCGGTGGATAATGTCTATAAGGATTCCTGTGGATGCTTTATCCGTTCGGAAATATGGGCTTGTCTGGCGCCAGGACATCCTGCGATTGCAGCCAGATATGCCTATGAGGATGGCATTGTGGATCATGGGGATGAGGGCGTGCGCGGAGAGATCTTCTTTGCAGCCTTGGAGAGCGCCGCGTTTGTAGAGAGTTGTCCAGACACGCTGCTGGACATTGCTTTGTCGTATATTCCGGATGACTGCGCAGTAGCCAGAGCGGTACAAGAAGCCAGGATATGTTATCGGGAAGGCGTGGACTTCTGGGAGGCGCGGAAGCGCATACATAATCTGGTGCCGGGAACTTTTGGCATTCAGAGTTGTAAGATCTCGGAGATCGACCCCGAGGAAAAGGATCTGGAAATAGGGGCGCCCGGATTTGACGCGCCGGAGAATATCGCGTTTGCGATTCTTGGCTGGCTATATGGCGAGGGCGATTTTGGAAAAGCATTGTGCCTGGCAGTCGGATGCGGCGAGGATACGGATTGTTCCGGCGCCTCGTTAGGAGCCCTTCTGGGGATTCTATACGGTGCGTCTCAAATCCCGGAGAAGTGGACAAAGCCATTAAATGATAAGATTGCGACACTATGCATTGATAAGACGAGCCGAGGAGTCTGGGTACCGGATACGGTGACGCAGCTGGCAGATCGGGTCATGCGCGTGACTCCGCTTTTCCTGGGCGTCCAAGGATGCGATCTGTTTGCGTCAGGTGGATATGAGGTTCTTTATCAGACGGACGCGCTGTTTTGCCCGGCGGAAGAGGAGTATCTGCCCCTCATCAATGGAGGCGGAAAGAGCAAGGAGATCCCGGTTCGGCTTCTTTCCGGACAATCGTCTCATGTGGTTCATTATGAAGCGCCGGCTTTTCAGGTACTGATCGACTATGGAGAGGATTCGATCTTTTTCGGAGGTCAGACCGCGAAGGTCATTCGGGTCACTGTGATGGACACAGGACTTATGTGTCAGCAGCAATGGGTCAAACTGAGAATGTATACACCGGATCACGTAATGGTGGAAGAGGGAGGTACTCGCCTGTTGCCGCTGAATAATCTGTACCAATCGAAGGCGGAAGCCTCGTTTACATTGCGCACGGATGAGTATGATGCATCGAAGCTGGAATGTATCTTGGACGTTTCTTTGGAGGCGCGGCATTCCAGCCTGCCTATCAAGATTACGCTAATGAGAAGAGCATAAAAGAGAAATTCCCTGAATAATTCTGTAATAGAAGGATTCAGGGGATTTTTATATGGGCAGAATGATTCTGGCAGCGCTATTGGCTATTCTCATGCTGATTTTTCCTCAGATTACGCTAGAAGGGGCTTCGGAAGGGCTCCGCCTATGGTTCCAAAACGTACTGCCGGCGCAGTTTCCGTTTATGATTTGTATCTTGCTTCTCTTGAAAAATGGCTTTGGATATGGGAATAGCTCGGCCCCCTCAGTATTTCTAATCGGTGTTTTATCCGGATACCCAGGGGGAGCCAAAAGCATAGAGGTATTATATCGTCAGGGACAGATCAGCGCCAAGAGATTGCAGTGGCTGATGAGTTTCTGCAATAACTCCGGTCCCCTGTTCATGGTGGGAACGATCGGACTCGGGATCTTTGGGTCCGCGGTCATCGGTTATCGAATTCTCATCGCACACTTGCTCTCGGCCGTGATTTGCGGCTGTATTTTTAGTATAGGTGGACGGGGAGAAAACTTTTCTGTACCTCGGGGACAGCGTGCGGAAGAGAGTTTTGGCGCGCAATTAGGATCCTGTGTTACGGAGACCGCCTCCATTATGATTATGATAGGAGGATTCATGATGCTGTATTGCGTGCTGATTCGGCTTTGCGGCAGACTCTGGCCAGGACTCTCTTATTTTTACAGTTTGCTGGAAATAACGAACG
>CALBGL010000004.1 GCA_937892735.1 uncultured Clostridia bacterium
CTTCATGATGTATCACGGCAATCTGGCGCAGACCATCACGCCGCTTCTGGTGGGATTTCTCTTCGGGTTTCTGACGATTCGAACGGGTTCCCTTTGGCCTGCCATTCTGTGCCATATTTTACATAATACGACTGCGATGGCGATGGATTATATTCCAGGGGACTGGTATAACATGGCTTTTGCAGTATATGCCATCGTTGGGATTTGCGCGCTGCTGTATTTTCTCTACCGCTTCCTGCCGGAAAGAAAGAACCTGAAGACCTTCGGGCGAACCAGCAGGGGAGAACGTGCATTGGAATTGCTTTTAGCACCTGGATTTATCGTATATTTCATATTATATTTGCTCTTCAGCGCCCTGTATTTTATCCTGTAATAATTCGGACGGGAAAGTAATGAGAAAACCCCCGGATTTCTCATTAGTCTTCGCGCGATGTAACAATTCGGACGGGAAAGTAATGAGAAAACCCCCGGATTTCTCATTAGTCTTCGAGTGATGTAATAATTCGGACAGGAAAGTAATGAGAAAACCGGCGTTCTACTCTGAAAACAGAGAAGACGCCGGTTTTTTCTGTACGATTCTTATTTTATTGTCCACTGATTTTGAGTACGATCGGATCTTCGGTTGCGGGAAAATCGGACGGAAGCACTACTTCTACATATTCGGGATACAGATGGTAAGCAAGAGGCACTGCGTCTTTCAGCAAAGAAATACTGCGGATGGAAAAAGCCTCGCGAACCGGAACCCGCAATTGCACCCGGCCATCTTCGGGCCAACGCATGACGATGGCATAAAGATACGGTGCCTTATACGTATAGCGTACATCTTGGCTGGTCATCTCGCCAATGGTCTCCTCTTTGGCAACGCCCGTCTGTAATTGCTCATTGATTTTCTTCTGGTTGAAATCGGACTCGAGAATCTGTGTGGGTCCTTCGCCGAAGCACCGATAAGGACGAGTGTCATAGATCGCCTCGCCCCAGTCGCGGAGCCAGTTCCCGA
Source organism: uncultured Clostridia bacterium (assembly GCA_937892735.1). Classification (GTDB taxonomy): domain Bacteria; phylum Bacillota; class Clostridia; order Lachnospirales; family Bianqueaceae; genus Faecimorpha. The sequence continues at coordinate 998 of CALBGL010000004.1, forward strand.
TTTGTGTCAGCTCACGCACTGCATCGGGATGAAAACTGCCGTCGGCCTGTGGTCCCACATTGAGCAGCAGATTGCCGTTTTTGGAAACTACATCGGCTAATTGCTGTAATACATGACTCGCGCTTTTATAGCTAGGGTTCTGTGTGATGCACCAGGTGACCTGATCTTCCAGACGATCATCCGTCTGCCAGGGATGTCCGGCGCTCTCGGCAAAACGGCCGCATTCCAGATCGAGAACCCCCGCCTCCGCCGGAAAGTCCTCCTGCTTATACGTCAGGATTCCGGAAGGAACGCGGTCATAATACTGTTGAATGACTTCTTCCTTATAAGAAGCTGGAATGATGTTGGCGCGGCTGTCAAAATACATGACATCGGGTGCATATCCATTGACGACTTCCAGAATCTTATCACGCCACATATTACAGAAAGATGTGTCTGGCAGACGATAGGGCGCATAGCGATTGGTCTCCAGAGGAAGGGCGGGCCCATAATAGACTTCGTTGGCGGGATCATAAACGTCCGCTTCTGGGTCAGTGGACATGAACCAGCCCCAGAGCCATTGATGATGGAACGTAGCCAGCGTACGGATTCCGCGGGCGCGAAAGGCCTTAAAGCATTCACCTACTACGTCGCGGTGAGGACCGGTACGCACGGAGTTGACAGGATTCACGAGACTATCCCATAGGGAATAGTTATCCGCATGTTCGCTTACTGGGCCGGCATATCGGGCGCCGGACAGAACGACTAGGTCAGCCCAGGCATCTGGATCAAACGCTTCTCCGGTGAAGAGTGGAATAAAATCCTTATAGCCGAACTGAGAAATGGAACCATAATGCGCCATATGGTATCGGGATTGTTCCGTATGCGTAGCATACATGTTTCGAGAATACCATTCATTACGATACGCGGGCACGCAGTAGGGCCCCCAGTGAAAAAAGAGTCCGAACTTTGCGTCTTGATACCAAGAAGGACAGGGATAGATCATAACTTCATTTTCTCCTTCGAACGATTTTTGGGCTGTGGAATATGAGCATACCGCTGATTGATTTTGGGCAGCAGAGAAGCCACGGTACGCAAGACAACAAAGAGCAGCGTGATCTCTACCGGCAAGAGCGCGATGTTTTTCCAGGTACGGGAGACGAGTAGCAGTATGTAACCGTCCCCGGTCAGGATAGAAAGCCATAAGGTATTCAGTCCGATGTTTAAGAAAAGGTTGATAATGATTTTAGCGAGGATCGCTCGTGTCAGCGAGACGTGATTTTTATAGAAAAACATGCCATAGACGACGGCTCCTAAGATAGCATTGAGCGTGAATCCGGGAAAGAACATACCGTCTGGTTTGATCATGAATTTGATCAGATCCCCCAATCCTGCGGTAAGACCACCTAGCACAGGACCGAAGATCATACCCAGCATAGCCGTGGCCAGATAGGCGACTCCCAGTTTTAGCGTGGGGGTAATGGTGATGGTCACAAATGTGGAGAGTACGATGCTGATGGCCAGCAGCATTCCCGCCCCCACCATATTCGGAAAGTAAGCCAGCCCGCGAGCGCTGCCGCAGAAGATGCCGGGCAAATCGCGGAAAAATTGTACAAAGTCTTTCGTGCAGGGTTTCTTCAAAATCATCCCAACCTTTCTTTTTTGACATGGATTCAATGGCTTCTGCAAGACCTGCAGTATAGGAGACCGTCAAGCCACACCACGCATCCTATCTTTCACGGGAGATTGACGCCCAATGGCGGCAATCTCAGGGCGTGGCGCAGCACCTGCGGTATCAGAAAGCCGTCAAGCCACGCCTATTATAGCATAGCCCCGCGGTAAGCGCAACAAAAACTCCAAGTCATAGCTGGGACAGGTTTCACATATATTGGAGTATCGCTGGGAAGGAGTGGTGAAGATGCGTGTCTTTCGCGAGGTAGTTCCGCAGAAAAAGAAGGAAACACAGCCCGCAGTGCGGTATCAGGAGGCTCGAATCGAAAAAAGAGCAGAACCGACGGCGCCGATGCCTCCACGAATATTGCAGCCGCGCTATACGCCGGGAGAATATCGAAGTCTATATAAAAAGAAAAACAGAAGCTGGAAGGCATACTATGTTTTCGTGGCTTTAGTCCTTATTTGCGCCGGAGTTGTTTATCTGACGTTTTTTTCAGAGGGGGCCGGACAGGCGATGACAGAGCAGGAACCTTCTTCGACAGTCGGCAACTCTTCTGTCATCGCAGAAGAGTCCACACCAGCCGCAGCGCCGGTACAGGAAGAGAGTACCCTACAAGTGATGAATACGGCGATTCCGCAGAAGATCCGTGTTCTGATCTCTTCGCCAGACGGTGGCTATACGCATAGTTCTGTCAGCGTTCTCTGCGGGCAGGATTCCTGGCTGCAAGAAGAGGAGACAGTCAGCACGCTTTCGGCTGATCAGGAGATTACTCTGGAAGCTGGGAGCTGGCCCTATCAGAGTGAAAGCATTCGGTTGTATTCCGCGGATGATGAGGCGCGTTTTACCCTGACTTCATTGACGAATTCGTTGGGGGATCCACCGGCCTATCGAGGCTGTATAGAGATCATCCCCTGTGATGGCGGATTCCGGATCATCAACGAGATCTATCTGGAACAATACCTGTATGCGGTCATCACCTCGGAGATGCCGGAATCCTTCGGGTTGGAAGCCATGAAAGCCCAGGCCGTATGTGCCCGCAGTTTTGCGGTGCGTCAGTGTGCTTCGGGGAAATATGCCGAGTATGGAGCGGATCTGGACGATTCTGTTTCCAGTCAGACTTATAACGACTGGCCTGAGACGGAAATGGCGATTCAGGCAGTGGAGGAGACCAGGGGAATTGTCCTGATGGAAGAGGGAGAAGTGATTGCCGCCAATTATTTTTCCACTTCCTGTGGGATGACAGCGGATTATTCGGATGCCTGGCAGACAGAAGGGCCAAATTGCCTCAGAAGTTTGAAAGAATATCGTGCGCCGGATTTTGGAGATCTGAGTGAGGAGGAGAATTTCCGGCAGTTCATTACCAGTTCGGAAGTAGAGGCTCTTGAGGCGGATACGCAATGGTTTCGGTGGCATGTGACCATGACAAAAAATGCCCTGGAAACACAGATCGGATCCGTGCTGCCGGGGCTTGGTAGTGCATATGTGACACAGCTTAATGCGGCGGGAGATCAATTCGAATCGTACGATGGCGGCAGTATAGGAGAACTGCAGGGAATCTACGTATATCAGAGAGCCGACTCGGGGCTCATCGGAGAAATTCTCGTGGAGGGCAGTGCAAAGACGGTGAAAATCAGCGGAGAGTATAATATTCGCAGGCTCCTGGCGCCGACAAACAGTACGCTAACATTAAATGACGGTTCAACGAGAGAGGGAATGAACGCGCTTCCCAGTGCATTCTGGTGTGCGGAACATACCGTTGAGACGGATGGTTCTCTGACATCGGTCACCTTTTACGGAGGCGGATACGGACACGGAGTCGGAATGAGCCAGGTAGGCGCCTGGAAGATGGCGGAGACTGGTGCGATGTATCAGGAGATCCTAGAACATTATTATTCAGGAGTTACCGTGGGAACTGCCGGATGAGTGATGTTCCTGCCGGCGTAACTTTTTCGTTTCCTTTTGGCGAACGCGCAGCTGATGGCGCTGCTGCCGATAGGATTGATATTCCGGCAGTTCAGCCATGACCGCGTTGAGTTCCATACCAAGCATGAGAATGTAGCCAAAAAGGTAGAACCAGAGCAGAATGGCCGTAAAACTGGACAATCCGCCATACAGTACGGAGTAACTGCTGCTATTATTGACAAAGAAGGAGAAGATCTGGCTGACAACCAGGAGCGCTACGGTGGACAACAGCGCACCGGGAAGTGAGTCCAGGATGGGAATCCGTCTTGTAGGCAATACGGTATACAGGCTCCAGAAGATGAGGAGAAGGATAATGACGGGGACGATCATGCGGCAAAGGTTCCAGACCAGCTCCACAACACGATCGCTGAATCCCAGAGAATATAACATGGACCAGATGCGTTCTCCGAAAACGGTCATCACGAGAATAAGAACAATGCCAATAGACAGGAGAATGGTATAGAAAATAGAATATAGATACTTTAGGATGATGGAACGGGAGTCGCGTTCCCGATAGGCCATATGGATTCCGGTCATGACGGATCGAATCATTCGGGAAGAAGACCAGAATACCATGAGGGTGGACAGAGAAAACAACCCGACAGAACCTTCCAGTCCCCGTAGGACACTGCGCAGCAGATCAATGCCAGATTGTGGCAGGGCCCCTGTGTTTTCTAACATCGTCAATAGGCTTGGCAGATCCAGAAGATCCGTATTGCCAAGCCACATGCTGATCAGCAGAAGAAATGGGACAATGGAAAGAATAGAAAAGAAGGCGATCTGCGCCGCATAGGTCGATAGATCATCCCTTTTGAGACGACGGATATACGCCAGAAAAATTGTTTTAAACATGGCGAACCTCCCTTCGGGCAGTCTACAACAAAAAGTTTCCAGAATTATCATAACGGATTTGCATCCATCCGTCAAGTGTGTTATAATGAAATTGGGCAGATGCCCAGATTGCTTAGGAAAGAGAGAGTATGCGCATGCCTATCAAAATACCAGATCATCTTCCGGCAGCGGATATCCTGCGTAAAGAGAACATCTTCATTATGCCAGAGGAGCGGGCAATTCACCAGGATATACGAGAGCTGAGGATCTTGATTCTGAACCTGATGCCTCTAAAACAACAGACAGAGACGCAGTTGCTGCGCCTTCTGGGGAATTCTCCTTTGCAGGTGGAAATTACGCTGATGGCGGTTTCCTCCTATGAATCGAGAAATACCCCGCAGGAGTATCTGTTAGCATTTTATCATACGTTTCAGGAGCTTAAGGATCAGAATTTCGATGGAATGATCATCACCGGAGCGCCGGTGGAGCATCTGGAATTTGAAGAGGTAGCCTATTGGGAAGAGTTAAAGGAGATCATGGAGTGGAGTAAGACTCATGTGACTTCTACCTTGCATATCTGCTGGGGAGCCCAGGCGGGCTTATATTATCACTATGGTATCCCGAAAAGACCTTTGGATCATAAGATGTTTGGCGTCTTTTCTCACGAGCGGGTGCCGGAGACTTACAATATCATTCGGGGATTTGACGATGTGTTCCTGGCACCTCATTCCCGGCATACCTATACGCCGGAAGAAGAGGTGGCGAAACATCCGGAGCTCAAGGTGCTGTGCCGTTCCAGGCGAGCCGGGATCTATCTGATTGCCGCTGAGAACGGAAAGCAGATCTTCGTGACAGGACACTCAGAATACGATGATGACACGCTGAAAAACGAGTATCTTCGCGATGTCGCGAAGGGACTTCCGATCGAATTGCCATACCATTATTTCCCGGATGACGATCCTTCCAATAAGCCTAAGAAGACTTGGCGGTCTCACGCGAATCTATTATTTGCCAATTGGCTGAACTTTTATGTATACCAGGAGACGCCATACGATCTTTCGACGAAGCAGGAAGAACATTTCATGTAATTGATATGCAGATTCAGGGGATGGAAGAACCCGAATAGGAGAATTGGATGAAACTGGACGCGCATCATCTGATGGTAGATGTGAACAAAGAGGGGTGCCTTTATGTCTATAAGACGCTGCAGGAGGCGGTGGAGGCTGCCCTAGATGGTACGACGATCTATTTGACGCCGAATGTGTACTGGACGGATGATCCCGAGGCTCTCAATGAGGAGAATGGTCTGATCGGTCTTTTGCTCTCGCAGGACGGGCTGCGGCTCATAGGATTAGGAGAGCGACCGGAGGATACGGTTATTTGCGGGAACAGAGGCCAGATGCATGGTGCCTTGGGAAACTGGAACACGCTGGGGATTTCTGGAAGTGATTTTTATGCGGAAAATATCACTTTTGGGAATTATTGCAATGTGGATCTGGTGTATTCCAAAGATCCCACCAAGAATCACCCGAAGCGGACAAACAGCATTACGCAGGCGCAGGTGGTCATCCCGGTGGGACATCCGGATCGTTGGTTTTTTAAGGACTGTCGTTTCATTAGTCTTCTCAATGTGTTTTCGTATAATCCCGCGATGAAACGGATCTATTACAAAGACTGTTTCTTCCAGTGTACCGATGATTCTATCGGTACAGGAGACGTGAATGTCTTCGAGCATTGCCATTTTGTCTGGTATGCGAATCATCCTTCGGGGAGCGCCTGTGAGACGCTTCTGGTATATGCGGCCTGTCATTTTGAGGGCAGGTTGCTGCATCCAGAGATAGACGATAAGGTGTACTTATCGAAAAGCTCGCCGCGTACGATTGCGGTATTAGACTGCCAGCTCTCCGGCAATGTCAGTAGGGTGTGGTGGCATGTGCATCCGAAGCCGATACAGCGCTGTTATACCTATCATAACAGCTTCCCGGTGCAAGAAAATGATCCTTCGTGTACGCTGCAGATGGAAGATTTTCCGGAGCTTCTTAGGGCCTTTAAAGTGGGAGATCAGTATAATATCTGGAACCTGCTGCGAGGTACGGATGATTGGGATCCCGCTGGGCAGCGAGAGCAGATGGCGTCCTATGGCGAGATTCCTTGGCGGATTCGATTGGAGCCAGATCAGGGAAGGCTACAGCCGGAGGAGAGGCTCTTCATTCGCGTCCGGCAGTATCTGTTTGCACAGCCGCTGTCATGGCGTGTAGAACCTAGAGGAGTCGTTCAGCTACAAGAAGCCGGAGAGGAAGCGATGTGGCTGCATAACCGGTCGTGGGAACCATATCCGGTTTCCGTCACAGTGATTGCCAAGACGCCGCAGGGGGTAGAGGGCGCCGGACAGTATTTGCTGGACTTTCGGCGACGCCCTGCACCGCGATGCAGGCAAACGCCGCGGCTTATACGGCGGGCAGACAGGCTGCAGGTAGTGTATCAGTTGGATACCGATGGCTTGGATGTGTCCCAAATTCGTTGGTATCGCGACAATGTTTGGGTGGCTTCCGGAAAAAAGACGTATGATCTGACCTATTTTGATGCGGGATCGGATCTGCGCGCGGAGGTATGTCCTCAGACGTTAGAGAGTCTGCCGGGTGATGTTGTGTCTACGGAATCGCTTCGGATTGAGAAAGTCGATTCAAAGGGATATTCGACAGATTTTTCAGACTTGCCTTTAGAGGATGCACTGGCGGTGACAGATGAATCCGATGTACCTTGCTATGCGATGAAACCCTTACGGGAAGGCGTTTGGCAGATTGGGACGGAACGTCCCGCCGGATATCCAGACAAGTTCTTGTGGTATCCCAAGGCAGAACCCTCGCAGCCATGGACCTATGGCGCCTGCAGCAGTGAAGAGGATCAGGAGACACGAGGACTCCTTACAACGCATCGAGGATGCCGGCTTCTGTTTCCGCAGACGGAAAAATATCGCTATCAAGCACAGACCTGGATCATTCGACCGGAGAAAACTGCCGGTCAAGGTTTTAATAGTTCTACCGGACAGTTCTTAGACCTGTGGATTGGTTTGGATGCGTATCGGGAAACGGGTTATGGTCTTCATATCGAAAGAACGCCGAAATACAGTGATGGTGTGGATTTTCAGCTGTACGCCTATGAAAATGGGTATGGGACACCGATCAGCCAGGCTGTATCAGCCGGCTGCTTCCGAGGAGACTGTCGGATTCAGATGATGCTGCGAGAGGGGGTGCTCTATGTGGACTGCAGCAGTTCTCTCCCTTCCTTGGTACAGGGGACGGGCTTGGCGTCCGAGGTTCATTTAAAAGCGCCTGCTCCGCATATTCAGGCCGCCGGATGGGGATGCCGCTATACAGGCGGTTCTCATGAAGGAGGTCGATTACTCTTCCGGTTCTTTTCATTTGACGGAATCCTGTGAACCCTTACCTTTCCATCTTGTGTAATTCCATCGGAATTCTCCTCAATTGTTACCCATTTAATCGAATATAAGTGCAATGGATGTCAATGAGTCACTTGACTGTGGAGTACTTGGAGGGAGGGATGTCGGTGTGGGAAAGAAGCGGCGACACTATACCTACGTTTCTGAAGAGGAGATTCGAGAGGCTTTCGAGGATTGGAAAAAGGAAACATCATCCAGTACTCTGGATCAGGAGTTAGAAAATGCAAATCACTGGGCAGCGATGCACGGAATCGAAACGCCGCCATTTCCTAGAAAAAGGAGAAGATTGCAGCGTACTCTTCCTGTGCGCAAAGAAGCCGAAGAAAGAACATCCCGCAGGAGATTTCGGCCCGTTGTTCAACTCGCATCCGTGCTGATTATCCTTGTTATGGGAGGCTGGTACATGCAGACCGACCCGGTGCGGGGTGCCCGAGTTGGAATCATGGACTTGCTAGTCGGACAGTATCGAGATAAATACATTTTTCAGATGGAGCATAGTTCTCAGAATGAAGACTGGAAAGAGTTGAGGCCTGGGTATATACCAGAGGGGTTTGAGTTGGTAAGTCAGCAAGAGACGTTTAATATTAATACTATTAATTATAAAAACGAAGAACATTTTATTAGTCTAATTATGACTTTAGAAGAAAAGTTAATCGCATATACACCAAGCCAAGAGGATGAACTGGAATATTATATGCTTTCGGATGGAACATTGATGACAATGTATGAGCAGAATGAAGTATATTACTTAAGATGGATTTATGATAATATCTATATGGCAATGGTGTGTGATATTTCGGAAGACGAAATGTTTAAAATTATAGATTCAATTCAGTGGAGGTAGTGTGTTGAAGAAGTTTATAACATGTTTAGTTGTGATTTTCATTTTGGCAGGAAATGTAATGCCAGTAATGGCAGAGGAAACAAGTATACTTTCAACAAATATTGGAGAACTTAATGCAAGTATAGCTCATGGTAATGGTTATCTTCAAGGAGCAGCGACAACATCTTATACGGGTGGCGGTTGTCATGCAATTTATGAATGTACTTTACAATATTTGGCATCAACGGGAGTCTGGGCGACGGCAAGTGATACTCATGTTGTACGTGTTTATGAACCAGGTGTTGTTAGACTGCTTTCAGATAATTATTACGGCTTATCTGTAGGTACACAATATCGCTATCATGTATATGCGAGAGTAATTAATTCTGATGGTGTACTAGTGGATGCCGATGTAGCTAACAGCAGCGCTATTACGTACAGAGGATAAGGTTTTCGAGAGTAATATTAGGGACGATAATAGGATTTCTGTTCCTGATAAAAAAACAGGGTGACATATATTGAATCCATCTCAATCATTAGATTGGAGAGTTCACTCAATATGCCACCCTGTTTTATACGTAAGCATACATAAAAATATCATTGAAATCCTGAATCACGGCACCACGACGAAAGAGGATCAGGACGATGATGCATCGCGGCGCATAGTATCATCAAAAAGAGAGATTAGGGGCCCTAGCGATCACAAAACGCCCCAAAGTGATGATACTACGCGACACATAGTATCATCGAAATGAAGAGTTTTGCATCTCAATGGGCTCAGAAAGCCTCAAAGTGATGATACATCGCGACACATAGTATCATCAAAAAGAGAGAGTTGGACCCTAGCGATCACAAAACGCCCCAAAGTGATGATACTACGCGACGCACAGTATCATCAAAAAGAGAGATTTGGGCCTCAGCGATCATAAAACGTCCCAAAGCGATGATACCATGTGACACATAGTATCATCAAAAAGAAGAGTTTTGCACCTCAATGGGCTCAGAACGCCCAAAACGATGATGCATCGCGGCGCATAGTATCATCAGATTCGCGAAAACTATGGTTCCTCGTGGTCGAGGACCATAAGAGTTCTGAGAATAAAAAGGATAAAATTTCAAAATCAATGCAACGCGCTCATATTTATGGGTACATATTAAAATGTAGGGGGTTAATACGAATGAATTGGAGGAAGTACGTAGGGAATAAGGCGTTTTACAAGATGGTATTGGCGGTTTTTCTTCCAATTATGCTGCAGCAGGCCATTACGAATTTTGTAGGACTCTTGGATAACATCATGGTGGGACAAGTAGGTACGGAGCAGATGAGCGGCGTGGCCATTGCAAACCAGTTGATGAATATCTTTAATCTATGTATTTTTGGAGGACTGGCTGGAGCGGGCATTTATGGTGCACAGTTCTTTGGTCAGAAAAATGATGAGGGAGTACGGCATACATTTCGAGCGAAGATCTGGATCTGCATAGGACTGCTTCTGGTTTTCTGGGCCGCGTTTCTTTTTTGGGGCCGAGAGTTGATCAGTCTGTTTCTATCGGAATCGGGTGAAAATGTGGGCGATGTGGCGCTGACCCTGGAATATGGCGAGAGATATCTGCGTGTCATGCTGGTAGGGATGATTCCATTTGCTATTGTGCAATTGTATTCGACGACACTGCGCGAGGCAAAAATGCCCATGCTGCCCATGGTTGCGGGAATTGTAGCCGTATTCGTCAACCTCTTCTTCAATTATGTATTGATCTTCGGTCATTTTGGCGCGCCGGCCATGGGTTGCGTGGGCGCCGCCATTGCTACCGTCATTTCTCGAGTAGTGGAGTGTTTGGTCATTGTCCTGGTGACACATCATCGCAAAGAAAAGCTGCCTTTCCTGAAGGGGCTGTATGCCAGTATTAAGGTGCCGAAGAAACTTGCGAAGAGCATCATCGTGACCGGAATGCCGCTTCTTATCAACGAGGCACTGTGGTCCATCGGACAGGCAGCCATTCTACAGTGCTACTCCGTAAGAGGTTTGGCGGCAGTCGCAGCCATGAATATCAGCAATACAGTTTCCAACCTATTCTTTGTTGTATTCTTCGCAGGAGGAAACGCGATTGGAATCATCGTGGGTCAGCTTCTGGGTGCGGGGAAGATGGAAGAGGCGAAGGATACCGATCGTAAGCTGCTGGCCTTCATCGTGTCGAGTTGCATTATCATGGGGGCGCTTCTGGCCTTGTTCTCTCCGTTGATTCCGCAGATCTACAACACGGCTGACCAGGTACGATTATTGGCCACACAGTTTATGCTGATTGTGGCGGTTACAATGCCGATTAATGCTTTTAACAATGGATGCTATTTTACGCTTCGTTGTGGCGGAAAGACCTGGATCACGTTCTTTTTTGATAGCGTTTATACCTGGATTATCACGATTCCGCTAGTATTTATACTGACACGGTTTACTGTGCTTCCTGTGGCTATCGTGTACTTTATTGTGCAGTTCTCTGAGATCATCAAATCTTTTGTGGGAGGCACGTTAGTCGCGAAGGGCGTATGGGCCAATAACGTGGTGAACGGATAGGAATTGTAGACAAGGGAGGTACGAATGAAGTTTCTGCATATTGCGGATCTCCATCTGGGGATTCAGGTTTATGAGTTTTCCATGTTAGAAGAACAAAGACATGTGCTGAAGCAGATTCAGAAACTGGCCGCGGCGTATAAGGTAGACTGTGTGCTGATTGCGGGAGATGTATACGACCGTGGCTTGCCGGGGGTAGAGGCTGTCAAGCTGTTGGATCAGTTCTTGAGTGATTTGCCGTGTCCTGTTTGCATGATTGCAGGCAACCATGATTCGGGAGACCGATTACAGTTTGGAGCCTCCTTTATGCAGAAGCAGGGTGTTTATGTACAAGGGACACCCGTAAAGCCTGTGTTTCATGCAGACTTTCGCGATCGGTATGGAAAGGTGGAAGTATGGATGCTGCCTTTTGTCAGGCCGGAAACGGCACGGCAGTTGGGGTATTCAGGAAGCAGTTTTCAGGAGGCTGTGGATTTTATGCTGGCGGATCTGCCGGAACCAGGAGAGAATCGAAGAGTTTTGTTAGCGCATCAGTATGTCGTGTCCGATCGGACGGCGGATCTGGTACAGGCAGATCAGGCGATAGGCGGAATAGACTGTATCCGGGTTTCCAGTTTTCAGGGATTTGACTACGTAGCGCTGGGTCATATACACAGCGCTTCGCGTGTTGAAGAAAGGCCGATCTGTTATAGCGGGTCTCCTTTAAAATACTCGTTTTCAGAAGCCTCGCAGGTAAAATGCGCTGTATTAGTCGAGCTCCGTCAGAAGGGAGATTTGCGGTTGACGGAATTAGCCTTGGAGCCGCTTCACGACTGGCGGGAGATCAAAGGCCCCATGCAAAAGCTGATTTCGCCGGAGGTCGTATCGAAAGCCGATCCCATGGATTATATTCGGGCGATTCTGACCGATGATGAGGTCTATGACGCAGTAGGACAGCTGCGAAGTGTGTACCCCAATCTGATGCGGATTGATTTCGATAATGCTCGAACGAGAAGTCAGGAAAATATCTTGGAAGAATCGGTGCTGCCGCAGGACAAAAGTCTGGACGCGCTGTTTGCGGCTTTTTTCGAAGCCCAATATGGCAGAGCTATGACGGAAGAGGAGCAGGAGATCATTCAGGATCTTCTGAAAAAGGAGACAGAGGATGAAACCCATTGAGATGATCATGCAGGGCTTTGGCCCTTTTGGAGGAATAGAACGAGTGGATTTCTCCCGGTTTCACGGCCTCTTTCTGATCTGCGGGGATACGGGGGCAGGCAAGACAACCATCTTCGATGGGATTAGTTACGCTTTGTTTGGAGAAACCAGCGGAAGCGCCAGACAGGTAGACTCAGTGCGCAGCCATTATGCGGGAGAACAGGAGCCGACGAAGGTGGTTCTGACCTTCTCCCAGCGAGGACGCATCTATACGATAGAGAGAAGCCCGGCCTATGAGCGGCCGAAAAAATCGGGCAAGGGAATGACCAAAGAGACCCCTAAGGTGATTTTAACCATGCCGGATGGATCGGTGCTGAGCGGGGCGAATGTGGTGGCTCCAGAGATCGAAGCGCTTCTGGGAGTGGACTATAAGCAGTTTAAGCAGGTGGCAATGATTGCCCAGGGAGAGTTTCGACAGCTTCTTTTAGTCGGAACAGAGCAGAGGGGAGCCATTTTGCGAAAAGTTTTCCATACAGAGAGGTGTCAGTATCTGCAGGAGCAGCTTAAGGCAGCGGCCTCTTTACTTCGGGGCGAAGCGCAGGAGGCGCAGAAGCAGATAGGGAGTTTGCTGGGTTTGCTGCAGCCGCCAGATGGCGAGGAGATATCCGAGGAAGAACGGCAGGATCTGTATAAAGCGGAGAGAAAGCTTCCGCAGTGGGAAGCCTGGATTTATGCGGATCAGAGTCAGAAGGAACGGCTGGAGACTGAGGAGGAGCAGGATTCGGCAAAGCGCAGTCAAGTACGCATCTGGCAGGAGGCTAGGCATCGTCTGGAAGAAGCGGTGACACAGAGAGGAATATGTTTGGAGAGAATCGAAAAATTTCAGGCAGAAGCCTCCGCAGCACAACAGATTTTACAGGAAGCCGAAGGACGAGAAGAAGAAATCCAAGCCTATAGCCGACAGGCCGAACAAGTCAAGGGGCAGCTGCAGGCGCGAAAAGAAGCGATTCGGTTGGAGACTGTTCTCGCTCAAAAGGAAGCCGAGGTACGAAAGCTGCAGCATCGGCAGGAACAGATTTCTCATGGTTATGGAGAGACACAGGAGATGTATCGCAGGACAGAGCAGGAACGCGCCGCCCTGGAAGATGCGGCGGATCTTCTGACACAGGCTAAGAGCGATTTGGATCGCTTGAAAGGGCAACAGGAACGCGTCTGGCAGGCGGAACGCGCGCGGAAAGAATGTGTTCAGCTCGAACAGAGCCTGCGCGCGCAGCAGGAGAAGTATCGACGATCGGAGGAGACGTTTGCGAAAGCGCAGGAAGCTTATGAGGAGGCCGAACGGAGATGGAGGCAGAATGAGGCAGGACTTCTGGCTGAAACATTGATAGAAGGGGAACCCTGTCCGGTATGCGGTTCCAGGTCTCATCCGGCCAAAGCACAGCGGTGTGGTACTATCTTGAATGAGGCACAGCGAACCGCATTAAAAGAAGAGGCACAACGTCTTCAGCAGGTTTGCGTCTGGGAGAGCAGTCAGGCGGCCAACCTGCGAGGACGTTGGGAGACGAGCCAGACGCATCTTATGCGGATGCAAAAGGAATTGCCGGAGAATATGGATATGCTGAATCCGATGATCCTGCAGGCACAGGCACGGCTGCGGCTTTATAGGGATCAGAGGGCAGAATACCAGCGTTTGCAGAAATTTCTGGAAGAACAGTCGAGGCAGATGGAACTCTTGCTGCAGGAACAAAATCAGGCAGCAGAGGCATTGCAGAAGTGTCAACAGGAGAAAGCTGTTTGTCAGGGAGCCTATGAGCAGGTGTTGGCGCGCGCCGGTACAAGCAGTGAAGCGGATCTCACCACGCAGCTCCATTCCCTTTTTCAGAAGGAAAAGGAGATAAGAGAAAGGCTGCGGCAGGCCAGACAGACCTATGATCTGCGCAGACAGGAGTTGGAGAAAGAGAGGGGATTATTAGAAGGGATTCAAGAGAGAATACAAAAAGAGAGGGAAAGTCTCTCGAATGTACCGGAAAAGGGAGCATTGCTGGAATTAGAAGCCGAGCTTACCGAGCGTCAGCAGGCGAGACGGAAGCAGATGCAGGAGACGGCGGCCAGATTGCACGCGAATCGCTTGGCGCTGCAGCAGCTTCGAAAAGTATTTGAGATATATCATGGCGTAGGACAGCGGTATGAACGTATGAACATTCTGGCGCAGACAGCCGGCGGAAACCTGAGCGGACGCCCAAAGCTGGCTTTTGAACAGTATATTCAGGCGTTTTACTTCGAAAGGGTGCTGCAGGCTGCGAATCAAAGACTCCAGATTCTCAGCCAGGGACAGTATACCCTGTTGAGAAGGGAGCAGGCCGATAATATGAAGAAAGCCTTTGGACTGGATATGGAAGTGCTCGATCATTATACTGGGCGCAGAAGGCCGGCTTCTTCATTGTCGGGGGGCGAGTCCTTTCAGGCAGCGCTGGCGCTGGCATTGGGATTGTCCGATGTGATTCAAAGATTTGCAGGTGGGATCGAAATGGATGCGGTCTTTATTGATGAGGGATTTGGTTCTTTGGATCATCAGGCCCTGGAACAGGCGTTGACAACGCTTGCCACTCTTTCAGTAGGAGAGCGGTTGGTGGGCATCATCTCCCATGTGGATGCACTCAAGGAACGGGTGCCGCAGCAGCTTCAGGTCAGCAAGAGCATTTATGGCAGCCATATCCATCAGAAGTCTTGATTTTTACACGTATTTAGAGTACAATAGGCGTGGTTATTATATTACAAGCAGCTGGCGGAATTTGGCGTAGTAATGAGCCACGCAGGTAAGCGAATGCGGAAAAGATGGGAGGACGGAATATGGCAGCATCAAAATTGCATTATCAAGGGCATGGCAGTTATCGAATCACCACGGGAGAGGGACGAGTGATCTATGTGGATCCCTATGCAGGGGATGGCTATGATTTGCCGGCAGATCTGGTTCTAGTCACGCATGAGCATTACGATCATAATGCTATTGAAAAGATTTCCATGCAGGATCATACCCGAGTGATCCGTTCAGAACAGGCGCTTACCCAAGGAATCTATCATAAATTTGATTTGGGATGGATTCAGATTCAGGCCGTTCCGGCTTATAACAAGAATCATTCCAGGGAAAACTGTGTAGGATATCTTCTGTATTGGGATGGCTTATGTCTCTATGCTTCCGGGGACACATCTGAGACCAAAGAAATGGCAGAACTGCCGCCTATGGATTATGCCCTGCTGCCTATCGACGGGGTATACAACATGAATGCAGAAGAGGCAAGTAGGTGCGCGATCAAACTATCGGCGCGCTGGGTCATTCCGATTCACACCAAACCGGGTGTGCTCTATGATCGGGTTAACGCGGAACGATTCCAGGCGCCCAATCGGCTGCTTTTAGCAGCCGGAGAAACCTTAGAATTAAAGGAGGAGGAAATAAAATGAAAAAAATGTGTATGACGATCGTACTTGTAATCTGTATGCTGGCCGCATCTTGCAGCAGCGGAGAAACTACGGTAGAGTCTGGCAAGCTTCCGGAAGTGCTGGAGGCGGTAAAGGCTGCTTATGGAGAAAACTATATTCCCAGTATGGAGTTGGATGAGACCTATCTGAGCGAAGTTATGGGGATTCCTGCGGAAGATATCAAGGATTTTGTGGCGGAAGGCCCTATGATGTCCACCCATATCGATACGTTTATTGGGATTGAGGCCGCAGACGGCAAGGCGGAAGAAGTGGAGCAGAAGATGCAGGCGTATTTGGATAACCAGGTGCAGAATGCGATGATGTATCCGATGAATGTGCCGAAGCTGAAGGCGACGCAGATCCTGCGCGTGGATCAATATGTTTTCTACGTATGTCTGGGAGCCTATGATGAGGACAGTCTGGATGAAACCGCAGCAGAGCAGTACTACAAAGAACAGGTGGAGATTGGTATTAAGGCGATCCATGATACATTAGGAAAATAAAACATGAAATTGGGGGTTATAAAATGTCATATCTAGAATATAAAGATCGGTGTTTGCGAACGCATACAGGGAAGCTCTTGTTTGGGCCTGTGGGCCGGCGGCTCTGGGTAGATTATTTGGACCGGAGACCGGGTTTTTGCGGACGAATTGACTTTATTCATAAAACGAACCTGACGGAGCTTTTCCAGGTTGTATGTGATCGTGAAGTGGACTGGGAACTGGCGAGGAGTATATGGCGGCCAGATTGGTTGAGCATGGAGAATAACGATCATGATGTGTATATGACAGAAACAAAGTCTATATTGTTTGATGATCTGGCGTTCAGCCAGCAGATGTGGGAAAACAATTCTGATAAGCCATTGACGCTGACACTGCAGGTGGCGCCGGAAGGTGCAGAAGTGGATGGTATGTTCTTTTCAACGCCAGAACTCAGCTATGGGTATCGGGTAGGCGGGATCTGTGGGTGGACCTTGCCGGGAACTACCTATGTGCTGGAACCTGGGGAAAAGATAGAGTTCATGGCGGCGTGTCAGACTGGAAATCTCAGCACGGAGACTCGAGAAGAATTGGAACAGAAGTTGGATGCATTTTGGAAAACGTATCCCGATTTGGAGGATGCGCGGTATGCGGCCGAAAAGGAGTGGCAGGATTTCCAGGACAAGGTTCAGACCTTCTCTTGTTCGAATCCTATCGTGAATGAGGATTGGCGGTATCGGTGGTTCATCATGCGGCATTGCACGGCCTATCCTTCCTTTGGCAATTTACAGCACGCTGTCATGTATGAGGGACGCTCTCACCGCATGAACAAGACGCCATTTGTCAGTAAAGGATGGGAGTTCTCGAAACTGATTCCATTATCGACGCCTCTGCATGTGACGGACTATCGGTGGAGTGAAGATCATGAAATCGTCAGAGAATTTCTGCGCAGTTTTTTTGACAGCGCGGATGAAAACGGCATTCCCCGATGTACGGTGACAAATGGTTATCTGGCGTCTTATGCGAATTATGGGATCTGGGCTGTCTATCTGTTATATCTGCTGGACGGCAATCAAGAGTTTTTGCGAGAAATATTACCCGCGATGAAGGCTTATCTTGCAGGACATATCAAGGTGCATGGGGACGCGGTGGATGCGCTGCAGATCGAATACACGCACTCCCGTACCGGTAAGGAGTATCAGCCCAGCTACTGGTATTTCCATGATTATCCGATGAATCCGAAGGATAAGAGTACCTATACGCCGCTTAAACGGGTGGATCGCAGCGTCTATCATTATCTGAATACGAAGGGTTTGGCGGCGATCTGTCGTATTCTGCAGGATCCGGATCAGAAGAAATATGAAGAGTTGGCAGAGAAGATCGCGGCCGATATCAATCAGAAGATGTGGGATCAGAATACACACTTTTATTATGACCTGCATTATCAGACGGATGAGAAGGCTATGGTGAAAAACATCGTCGGCTTCTATCCTTACTGGGCGGAAATCACGGATGATGAAAAGCTGTCTGGCCTGAAATACTTGATGGATCCTGCGCATTTTAATACAGGAAACGCTTTTCCCTCGGTATCGAAGGAAAATCCGGTATATTCGCCAGATGGAGGCTGGCAGGGCAATTTTATAAAAGGACGTAACGGTTGTGTATGGGATGGGCCCTCGTGGCCCTATACTACAGGTATTGCGCTGTCCGCATTAGGCAGGCAGAGCCAGCTGCATGGCCATAAATACGACCGGGATTTCTGGATATTCTTCCGGCAGTATACCGCGCAGCATTTCCGGGACGGGGTTCTGGAAAGACCTTATCTCGTAGAGCATTATAATCCGGAGAGCGGAGAGCCGCTGAGTGACGAGGTGGATTATAATCATTCCTATTGGATCGATTTGGTCATATCTTTTGTAGCAGGAATTCGTGTGGAAGAAGATAAGATCGTCGTAGATCCGCTGCAGTTGGGACTTCAATGGTTCACCCTGAAGAATGTATTGATTCGAGGACATAGGTATGCCGTGAGCTGGGCCGAAAAGGAAAATATAGAAGCAGCGCCCGCGGGCATGAGGATCATGCGAGACGGTGAGATCATTTTTGAAAGTGATGCTATACAGAAGGTGGAGATCGAAGGATGAGAAAGCCATGGATTGGTGTGACGCTCTCGGAAGAAGAGGGTAGTAAGAACATGTTTCTGCGCGCAAATTATGCTGCCAGCATATGGGATGCCGGCGGGATTCCTGTGCTGCTACCCTATTATGGGCAGCAGGAGGACTATGACCAACTGGCCCAGGAGCTGGATGGGTTCTTGTTTTCCGGTGGTGTGGATGTGCAGCCTTTCCTCTTTGGGGAGGAAACACTTGCGGGTTGCGGAAGCGCTTCTGCCAACCGGGATCGGATGGAAGAGATGCTGTATCGAGAGGTGTATGCGCGGGAGAAGCCTATTCTAGGGATTTGCCGCGGGATCCAGGCCATGAACATCTTCCAAGGCGGAACGATCTGGCAGGATATCCCTAAGCATTTCCCGGGCAGATTATCTGACGGCTCCGCACTGGCGCATGAACAGCCGTCAGATGGAGATGTGCCGTCCCATACGGTGGAAATCGAACCGGATTCCCTCCTGCACCGCCTGGTAGGAAAGGATTTCCTGCGGGTCAATAGCTTTCATCACCAAGCCGTTAAGGATATTGCGCCGGGAACGAAGGTGTCTGCCAGGTCAAAAGATGGCATGGTTGAGGCGCTGGAGATTCCGGATTATGGGTTCTGGCTGGGGGTGCAGTGGCATCCGGAGTATATGGCAAAGACGAATGAGGACGCGGCAAAATTGTTCCGCGGATTGGTAGAGGCGGCGCGTCATGGCATTTGATGGAATCACGACATATAAGGTGATAGAAGAACTTCGGCAGAAGATTGAAGGCGGTAAGATCGACAAGATCTATCAGCCGGAAAGGGACGAGATCGTGCTTACGATTCGTCGCCCGGGACAAGTATACCGCCTTCTTCTGAGTGCGCATATGGACAGTGCTCGGTTTTATCTCACAGAAAATAAGCCAGAAACACCGCTGGAGCCCCCTATGTTCTGTATGCTGTTTCGAAAGCATTTCGGAGGCGGAAAGCTGGTGCATCTGGAGCAGGTGGGGTTTGACCGAATTCTTAAGATGGATGTAGAAGTCTATAATGAGTTGGGAGATTTGTGCCATAAGAAGATCATTGTGGAGATCATGGGACGGCACAGC
>CALBGL010000005.1 GCA_937892735.1 uncultured Clostridia bacterium
TCACGAAGCAACAACGAATGAGGAGAACGAAAGAATACAGGAAATAGAGATATATTATCGATTTATTGGGAAAGTAGACTGATAATGAGGGGTTATATCTTTAACTAAGGGAAACAGGAAATGCGATGCCGGATATTGATTATCTGCTGGAACTTTCTCATTTGTATCGTGTTACGATAAATGAAATGCTAGAGGGCCGCGATTTGCTATTTCAGTTGACAGGGAAAAAGACAGAACCATCTGGAATTGCTTATTTTGTTTCTAAGCAGGAGAGGGAATACAATAGAGAATGGGCTGAACGGATGCATGTCGAAAACTGGATACGGCAAAATTGGGATTATGTTCGTGGTGGAAATGGATCTATAGATACTCGTATTGTCAGTAAGCAAATTGCAGAATGTGATGGTATTATTTTAGAAATTGGCGTTGGACCTGGAGGGGGATATATGCCCTATGTACTGGGAGAAAATCCGGATGTGACATTGATTATCAGTGATCTTTCTCCAACAGTTGTCAGGGAGTGGAAAGACTTATTAGATCATAGACTTGGTTTACCGAATCTGTATTATGCGGTATTTGATTTTTGTAACATGCCCTTTCAAGATGGCTGTATTGACATGATTGCGGATCGCGGTGGAATAGGAAATTGTGAAGGAGAAAAGCAAGAGGCCTTAAAAGAAGCTTATAGAGTCTTAAAGCCAGGAGGGAAACTGATTACTACAACAGGATTTGTAACAAAAGATACGCTTGCAGAACTTCCGGAAATGGCACAAAAAGTTTTAGGGGAGAAACGGCCTGATATTTTTGAAGACTTGTATGAGGAAACGGTATTAGCAGGCTTTAGTAAGATTGACAGCATGATTACTGGGTATTGGTATACAGATGATGATGAAAGTATGATCGCAGATTTGGCAAAATCTTTAGGAGTCAACTTGAAATTCACAAGCTATGTTAGATTTTGCGAAAAGTAGAGTGAAGAGAATCTCATTCTTTCTTTCCAAGATTAAAGACCCAATGTTGGTTAAAATATATTTCATTGTCTACAAGATAAGGAGAAAATCCTGTTGCATACTTTTTATCCAGATGATCTTTCATAAGTTTACGAATCTCTATACGAGATGCTTCCGGTGTTTTTGTTAATTCCATCCAGGATTCAAGGGAAACCGCCAGATCCGTTTGCTTCTGATATGACAGTGTCAATTGGTTCCGAATATATAAATCGCGCATTTCGGAAAGTGTGAGATCGCGCACATGGGAGGCATCCCGAAGGCGTTCGATACGATCTACTTTGTCTCGAAGGGATTCATCATTCATTGTCATATCAATCATGATTAGCTTGCCGCCAGGTTTCAGCACACGCGCCATTTCAGAAAAACAGGCCGCTACATTCGTAAAATGATGAAAGGCGAGTCGGGAAATCACAATATCAAACGAGCAATCCAGAAAAGGAAGGTCTTCGGCATATCCTTTTACAAACGTGATGTTGCGGATCTTGTGATTCTCGCTTTCCTGTTTTCCGACTTCCAACATAGCAGGAGTGGCATCCAGACAGACAACATGACCTGCATGGGGAGCAAGGCTGCGACCGCATATGCAGGTTCCAGCAGCGACGTCAAGGACGCTATCGGTTTTTTCAGGAGCAGTTTTGCGAATCGTATCCTCTAAATATTCCTGCTTTGTAAAATGAAGCTTTGCAGAATCGAAATGCGGGGCTTGCGTCTTGAAGGAGAGTTGGAGTGCTTCTAAGTTTGTGGGTTTCATAGTGGGAGTCCTTTCGTAGAATAGAGACCCATAGTTTCCTGTACGGAGACTATGGAATATGTCATGATTATATCACATATTTTGAATGCATTCTAGGCGGAATCTTTATTTTCTTCGGAGAGCGCTTGGTTTTTTGCGAAAAATCGAAAAAAAACATGCGGAATCTTTTTATGACAAAAATATTGACATTTCATTCGGAGAGTGCTACAATCAGAACAAACCAGAGAAGAAGAGGAAGTAGCTTCAGTACACACGTTTCAGAGAGCCGCGGATGGTGGGAGCGCGGTAGGATGTGGCTGATGTGAATGGGCTTTGGAGGGCAAGTTGAAAGTAGCAGTAGACGAGCCGGAGAACGGACTCCGTTATCAAAGAAAGCATATGATGGTATGCATGAGAGGATGCGTTTTAACGTATCAAGCCGGGTGGCACCGCAGGAGTATCGGATGACTCTTGTCCCTGCAATACATTGTGAGGGACAAGAGTTTTTTTGTTGTCCCGTATAGAAGCGATGAAAGGAGAACTACGATGAAACTGCAAAATTATGAGGTACACCTTCCTAATTATTCCATAGGAGACCAAATTTATGATAAAATCGGTCCGGTATGCGAGTCGTATGGCAGAACGGTCTTAGTGATTGGGGGCAAGAAAGCGCTTGCGGCAGCCTATGAAAAGATTGCAAGATATGTGAAACAGACCAGGCTGGAGATAATCGGTCAGGTGATTTACGGCGAAAACTGCACCTATGCAACGGTGGAAAAACTTCGTCAGATGCCAGTTTATCAGCAGGCAGACATGGTTTTTGGCATCGGGGGCGGTAAGGCGCTGGATACGGTAAAATGTCTTTGTATCACGGATGACAAACCGGTTTTTGCATTTCCAACGATTGCTTCCAATTGTGCGGCTTGCACCTCTGTCTCGATTATGTATCATGAGGACGGTACGTTCCTGAAGCCACACTTCTTTGTAAGGCCAGTAATGCACGCCTTTATTGACACGGAAATCATTGCAAAAGCGCCCAGTCAATACATGTGGGCTGGGATTGGCGATACGTATGCCAAGTATTATGAAGCGACCATATCATCCAGGGAGGAACGTCTGGAACATTTTACCGCGCTGGGAGTTGCTGTCAGCAGGATGTGCTGTGATCCGCTGCTGGAGTATGGTCCGAAGGCGTACGAAGACCATAAGAAGGGACTATGTACTTACGATGTGGAACAGGTCGTGTTAGCTATCATTGTCACGACAGGGATCGCTTCTATTTTCTTGACGAAGGATTACACACCGGATTACAA
This sequence comes from uncultured Clostridia bacterium, assembly GCA_937892735.1. Classification (GTDB taxonomy): domain Bacteria; phylum Bacillota; class Clostridia; order Lachnospirales; family Bianqueaceae; genus Faecimorpha. Next base: position 3,054 of record CALBGL010000005.1, read on the forward strand.
CAGCGGACTGGCGCATGCCATTTTTTACGCCATGACTTCCTATCCTGTCATCGAAGAAAAGCATCTTCATGGAGAGGTTGTCGGATTTGGGGTTCTATTGGCCCTTCTGGTAGATCAACAGGAAGAGGAGTTTGAAAAGATCTATCGTCTTAACCGAGCGATTGGGCTGCCTACGTCCCTAGAGGATATAGAGATAACGCGAGAGCAGTGGGAAGAATGCATAGAGCGCATTCCGACCATGTCGGATGTGGCGCATTATCCATACCGGGTGACAAAAACGATGCTAGAGAACGCAATGAAACAGTTAAGAGAAAGGGTGGAAAGGGATCATGAAAAGGAATAAAACGGGAGCGATTATTCTGGGGGTATCCTTTGTATGGTTTACGACGCACTTTGGAGGCGGATTTGCATCGGGCGCGCAAATCTACAGTTATTTCACCCAATACGGTATTGGATGCCTTTTTATGCCGATTCTCGCAATGGCGTACAATGCTGTATTTTTTGCCTATAGTCTGCGGTTTGCAAGAAAACACGAGGTATATGACTATCGTTCTTACAATAATGCCTTCTATGGTCGATTCGCTCCTGTGTTTTCAAACCTGTTCGAAGTATTATATCTTTGCGTGATGTGTGTGGCGCCTGCGGTCGCCTTTGCAACGGGAGGCGCCACACTGAGCGAATTGACGGGACTGCCGTATCTGGTGTGTACGCTCCTGATTGGTGTCTTTATTTTCGTCGTAGCGATTTTTGGAACCGACATGGTACGGAAAGTCTCCTCTGTGCTTTCTATCTGCATTATCGCAGGGCTCCTGGTGGTATATATCCCTAATATCATCTCGAACTTTTCGGGCATCACAGAGGCAGCGACTCGTATGATAGATACAGAATTTTCCTTGGGAGACGCCTTGTATTCGGCTTTCCTATATGGGACATTTCAGTTGTCTAATATTGCCGTATTTGTTCAGCACGCGAAGTCTTTTGAGAAACCCAAGGATGCGGTGAAAAGCATGGGTCTTGGGTTTATCATAAATTCACTAATCATGCTGATGGTTGTTCTGGGGCTGATGACGGTCTATACCCATCCGGATGCGGCGGGACAGAGTGTTCCGACCTTGTTTATGGTACAAAATGGAGTTGGGTCTACTTTTATGACGCCGCTTATTTCGATTCTGATTATCTTAGGCGCTGTGTCTACCGCGGTCAATATGGTAGCGGCTATGGTGAAACGTGTATGCGGGGAAATGCCGGTTAGAAAAACAAGATTTCAGGTGTCGCGCAAAGAAGTCATCACAGCCATTATATGCTGTCTGATCGATTTTGGTATCGCGCAGTTTGGTCTGCTGACGCTTGTACAGCAGGCATATAGTGCTATTGCTTACCTGGCTATTCCTGTGATTTTGATTCCTTATATCATTCATATGATTGTCACCAGGTTCGATACGAAGCAGGCATAAGAGACTTTCGTGCGGCGATCTGGACTCATTAAAAAGATTTCTGAAATCACTTGACCGGTAGTTACTATCGCAGTATACAATCAATAGATATCACGGATAGGGGAGGTCTTTAGGATGAAACGAGGAAGATGGGCTGGTATGGAGCATTCATCAGGAATAGGTACCGATTTCCTATTCGGAACAAGCCGCTGCGGTGTATGATTCAGCGGAGTATTATGTAATAGACGGGGCAGGCCATGGATTTCATGGGACTGCCTTTGAAGAAGCGAAGGATTATATTTTTCGTTATTTACAGGAAATGGATATTTTACAGTCATAGAAGAACAGCCTTGCAGTTCTCAATAGAGATTGCAAGGCTGCATGCATTTTGAATCATTCCATCAGCGATTTATATTCTTCTCCCCAATGTGACATGGCATCCAATATGGACTTCAAACTTTTTCCTAATTCTGTCAGGGAATATTCCACTCTTGGCGGAACTTCTGGATACACAGTGCGTGTTAGAAGACCACTATGTTCCATATCGCGAAGTTGAGCAGTCAATACCTTTTGAGACACATTTCCGATCGACTTTTTTAATTCTCCAAATCGTTTAGGGCCGGGGCAGGTCACGTAATATTAAGACTTTCCATGTATCTCCGATCAGAGTCAATGTGGTTTCTACGGGATAAGCCGGTAATTCTTTTTTGGTTGTTTGTGTTGTCATAACATTGTCTCCCTATTCGATTTCTTCTTCAAAACTACAATATAGGGTTAGTATAATATGGCGGCTGAATAAAGTCAAGAAAGGATTTGCCAGGAACGAGGTTTACGTTCTCACAAGTATAAAAGTAAACTAAATAAAAAAATATGTTTACAATCGGGCGGCGGGATGATATAATAGGTATGGCTTATAGTGATTCTATATTACAGAGATGGAGCCATGAAGGTAGAATGCGATCGCGCAGTCTGTTCCTTCAAAATTCGAGATAGGAGCGAGTAGAAAATGAATATCAGACCTCATCATATCCTGTGTATTCAGAGGTTTACGGGTCATGGGTATAACGAAGAATTTACGAATCATATGAAAGCAGTTGTGTCAAAACTTAAAAGTAAGCCTGAGACATATATTACGGTAAGAGAGGGATGCGATGATCTATGCAAAATGTGCCCAAATCGAGAAGATGAAGTCTGTTCTTCGTTTGAAAAGGTAAAGACGATGGATAATGCAGTCCTTCGTGTCTGTGGTATTACATATAAGGACACTGTTTCCTGGGAGAAGCTTGCCTATCGAGCGCGGACACTGATTTTTGAAACTGATGCATTTCAGAGAATCTGTGCGGATTGTCAGTGGGCAGAATTATGTCGCAATACGGAGGTTTGAGATGAATACTGTACATGAAAGTAAAAAATTTAGGACAATTGATTTAGTATATATGGCGTTTGGCGCCGTACTCATTGCAATATGCTCTTGGATCAGTATTCCGACAACCGTACCGTTCACCATGCAAACATTCGCAGTCTTTTTTGTTTTATCTGCGTTAGGCGGCAAGCGCGGGACCCTATCGATCCTTGTATATGTATTGCTTGGAGCCATCGGATTACCAGTATTTGCTCAATTTACTTCAGGCGTGGGAATTTTGCTTGGAAGTACAGGAGGATATATCGTTGGGTTTCTATTGATGGGCCTAACATATTGGCTGATGATCAGGTTTTTAGGGAAAAAAATCTGGACGGAGATGCTGACTATGATAGTAGGCATGGTGGTTCTCTATGCCTTTGGAACGGCCTGGTATATGCTGGTCTATACGCAGGCGAATGGAAGTATAGGAATTGCCACCGTTCTTGCATGGTGCGTAATACCATTTATCATTCCGGATCTGATTAAGCTCAGTCTGGCATTGCTTTTGGCTCGGCGTTTATCACCGGCTCTGAAACTGCAACGTGCACAATGAAGGGATTGGAATACGGCATCTTGGTATAAGGAAGCAGTCACTTTAGAACTGAATGATACGCAATCTAGCAGGCGTGCACTTCAAAATCGCAGGATTGCGTATCATTTTGGGAGTATCGGTTCCTTTTAAAACTAATTTATACGCAGATCCACGAAGATGCGTTTCAGAATCTCATCTTTGCGTATAAAGTAGGGCGTCTCCGTCCCCGCAGCACTTTTTATACGCAGTTCAAAGATTCGTCACTCCTCAAATCCCGCATTTGCGTATAAATTAGTTCCTTTTATTATTTGTTATACGCAGATTCGCAGAGATGCATTTCAAGATCGAAGGATTGCGTATAATTCGGTTTCTTTTATAACTGATTATGCGCAGATCCACGAAGACGCGCCGTAGAATCACATTTTTGCGTATAAAGTAGGAGGCATCTCCGTCCCTTTACCTCATTTCCAGGCACGACAAAAAGGCGTCCGATGCGGCGTCTTTTTAAATTTTCGGGATGGGTTTATCGGGGAAGAGAAGTCGGAACGCCTTCCACGGCGAGATTTTCCCAAAAGAAATCAGTTGCAGCACGATCTCGCGCAGGTCGATGCAGGCGCGCTTCTTTTCGGGATCGTGAGAATTCGTCACGTAATGCTCCTTTGTAATAAGAAGGTTCTTCTTCTCTTGAATGCCTTCCGCAGCATAATCCTCTAACTTATGTTTCTGATTCTGGGCATACTGCTCGTCATCCA
>CALBGL010000006.1 GCA_937892735.1 uncultured Clostridia bacterium
TGCAAGCAGGTAAACACAGGTTATTTCTTAATATCCTTTTGTTTGGGAAACTCCCGTTTCCCATTTTGAGACCGCTTGCGAAGTAACACCCAACCTTTCTGCCAGATCACTTTGAGACCATCCCGCTTTACGCCTAAGTGCTGCTATTCTTTTTCCAAAATGGATTTGATTCACCATAAAAGGCATCTCTTTCTGACCTGAACATTGTATTTGAAATAGATTATCTTTTCAAGTCATGCCTATTATCTCATAATGCAGTATCTATATCCAGCGACAGTCTGTTTCTCTAATTGCTTTTTTGACAACCACACGTTGATAACCCTGCTTCCCATTCCTCCCGGAACTGTTGGATCGACTGCTGCCGCATGACTCTGTCTTCAGAAACGGCTTTTAAGGCGACCTGATACAAACGATCGGATAGCGGCCAAGCCTCCCTGGTTCTGAGGCTCTCACTGAAAAGGGCAAAGGCTGAGGCTCCCAAGGTATACACATTGGTGATCTCATCAATAGGCGCTCCCAGCTGGAACTCTTCTGGCGACATGAAACGCGTACTGCCCCACATACGTCCCATATTGTTATAGAACGGTCTCTTCTGAAATTCGTCAATGTCGCATAGAGTCGTCTTCTTTTTCTCCGCATCATACAGGATACTACCATCATAAAAGTCAATTCCCACATATCCCTGTTCTATTACGTGCTGAAAGAAGGTTTGTATGTCTCGGAATACCCTCAATTTGTCTTCCATAGGAAGCTGCATGAATCTTTGATGCGCCTCCGGATACATTTTTCCCATACAGTCTCCCTCTGCCCATTCGAAAATCGCTGCGAATCCATCGCCCACCTCATAGGCTGCTCTCAGATTCACCAGATTCTTATGACGCAGGTCCTGATATATGGAGACGGTCTGCCGCAATCTCTCGATCGCGTCTTCTCGATCTCCATCGTATCTTTCTGTCGGAGCCCCCGCGAACTTCATAAAAAAGCGCTGCCCTTCCTTTTCCACGCCAAAGCAGATATTCCCGGAGTCTTGATCGTCATAAATTTTAAATACTCTGCCATATTCTTGAAGAAATGAGAAGTCAAAGGGCCTTTTTAGCTTATAGAAAATCCCATTCAGCTCCTGCAGATAGTATCCAGAAAAATACCAGGATGGGACAGATGTTTTCATATCGTCATACCATGAAAGGATGTCCGCAGCCTGCTTGCGCATCGTATCGACCTCTGCCGGCCCGAACGGAATCGCCCAATATAAAGAAGACAGCGTATTGCTCGCTATATAGAGCGCCAGCAGCCTCCAGAACATAAAGGGAACATCCCCATCAAAATATCCATTGACCATACCGGATGCAAAAAGGGGAGAGGCTTGCGCGCACCAGACAATCCGGTTAAACTCTTCCCATGGATCCCCAAAATCGTGACGATTAAAATCGATAATCTGCAGTTTGCCCGCCTGATCCACCATCATGTTTCCAATATGATAGTCCCCATGCTGATATACCTGTGGCCGATCTTTCAACAGGTCACGGTTCTCCTGAATATAATCCAAAAATGGCTGATCCTTTTCATAACGCAAAGGACATTCCTGATAATTTTTGATCTTTTGATCGATCTTTCGATTGAATCGAATTTCCCAATCTTCCTGTGTTTTCGGAGCCCGTATCGAATGAATCTTTTTCAGAATCCGTCCCGCTTCCAAACCATAGGCATATTGAATGCTGTCGGGCTGCCTAGGGATCCATTCCTCCGCATCCACGCCATCAATCCAACTCTGTATCGAATAGACGCCCTCTTCTGAACGGCCAAACTCCAGTGGTTTACACATAGGAACCCCTAACGCGGCGACTTTCTGCATCATATCGAATTCGAATCGTTTGGCATCATATTGAGAAATATCCGATACACGCAAAAGGTAGGTTTCTCCCGCTTCATCCTTTACACAGTATTTTCTATCCTTGGACCAGCCTTTGTGGATCGGTTCTTTCGTGATTATTTTCAAACTTCTCGCCTCCCATGTCGTATTCCTTTTCTCCCCTTCCGAGCGGGGCGTGGCGCAATCGCTATGATATAGAAAACTGCCATGCCACGCCTATTATATCATAGCCTCCAAAGCCTGTAAATGAATACTTTGCCAATAAATCCCGTGAGAAATTCTTTCCTCTGTTCTCTTTACGCATAATTCGGATTCCTCTGGAAACAATAAAAAAAACATTAGGAGGTTTTATGATGTTCAAACATGAAAAAGAACTTTTTCATCCCGTCTCGGTAGAGCGGCCAAATCCACAATACGCCGTTCTTCTCCAGGAACAGCTCGGCGGCGGAAATGGTGAGCTCAAGGCAGCCATGCAATATATGTCTCAAAGTTTTCGGATTAAAGACCCTGAAATCAAAGATTTATTTCTCGATATTGCCTCCGAAGAACTCGGTCACATGGAAATGGTCGCTCAAACCATCAATCTTTTAAATGGGCATGATGTAGACGCCCATCAGGTTCAGGCTGGAGAAATCCAGTCCCATGTTCTGCTTGGACTCAATCCCGGACTGATCAATGCGTCCGGATATTCATGGACAGGCGATTATGTCACTGTCACAGGAGATCTGTGCGCGGATTTGCTCAGTAATATCGCATCAGAGCAACGCGCTAAAGTTGTCTATGAATATCTCTATCGTCAGATTCAAGATAAGAAGGTGCGCGAAACCATTGATTTCCTGCTCAATCGAGAGGAGGCGCATAATCAGATGTTTCGCGATGCCTTTAACAAGGTGCAGAATACTGGCTCCAATCGAGACTTTGGCACAACAAAAGCCGCGAAGATGTATTTTTCCATGTCGGATCCCGGGCCTAACGCTTTTGCTTCTGGAAAGACTCTTCCGCCTTCCTTTAAAAACTCATAATTATCTTGAGAAAACCGCTGTGAAATAGCATCCATGAAAAGCCATTTCACGGCGGTTTTTTATCAATTCAGCAATGAATATCTAAAATGTCATAAGAAGTAAACTTATGCAAGCAGCTTGATAAACAAAAGTTAGAACGACGAAAATCTATAAGACGTATTCCTGAATCTACGATAAGCTTGCGCTGCCAATAGCATTAACTAGATTATTTCTTTCGTTTGTGTTATAATAAGGTCAACAGGAGGAATGACACTATGATAGAATCACACGGACTCAAGAACTGGGACGGTAAATTGAAGTTGCCCTTTTTTAAATGAAGCATTGATAGGAATCTAAATTTATTGCGTAAAGGATGGAATATATGCTGCAACTTATCAAAAGATGTCCCGAATATGTGTCAGGGTATAAAGACTATTTCAGACCTACCAATCCTAACAAGATAGATGACAACTGGTTCTTTTGTACTAAATCATGGTATGACAAGAAAGAAAAGGGGCTGATTGAAGATCAACCCATCAGTTTTCATTATTGGGCAATTGATAACGATAAGTTTATTGGCGAATTGCAGATACGAACCCAATTTACAGAGAAAGTACTCACAGATATTGGAAGCATCGGCTATGCCGTAAGAGTCTCTGAACAGAGAAAAGGATACGGTACGGAAATACTCCGTCAAGGATTGATACTTGCGAAAGGACATGGCATGAAAAAAGTATTGTTCACTATAAATGAAAAAAATGCCGCGTCAATCCATGTATGTGAGAAATTAGGCGGTAAATTACAGGACACCATAGATGCCTATAACGAAGCTGAAGGACGCCATTTGCTACGACGATATTGGATAACCTTGTGATTTGAAAGTTTAATACGAGCATAAAGTATACCAATGCAGACTATAACTCTATATCTTTAATTTCCTGATAGGTAATTTTCTTCTTCGCATCGGTCAAATCTAGCTTATCCATATCTAAGTTTATCTCGGTATATTACTTTGCATTGACTTTTGACATCAAGACAACCGTCTCGACTGTTGTTTCAGTTTCCAAGGGAAGTTCTTTCACTTCCTCGCCATCA
>CALBGL010000007.1 GCA_937892735.1 uncultured Clostridia bacterium
CTAAATCATAAAAGCCCCAGTTTATCAGTCTTTCTTTTGTTAATGCTCTTTGTACGACTCCGATTTCCGCCATCCTCCAATAGGCTTTCCGGCTGTACTCTCCTTCGCAGGCTACACACTCTGGCATCCCTAATCCTATCCGTTTGCGTGTCCTTGGATGTTTCCACTGCTTCCAGATACACATCCGTATCCGGCGGTATAACCATCCATTTTCCATCACCCCGCTTTTCAAGTATCGCTTTACCATCTGTATCACTCTCTCGTCTTTTACCTGCTTTCTCAGTAGGTTCACCAGGATTGTATGGGTTCAGCGTATCAAAGTATTTCGACAAGTCTGGGACGACTGCCCTTGTATATTCCTGCCCGATGTACTCTTTTATCCACTAGTAGCGTTCTCAGTTCTTGATACAGTCTTTTCAATCTGCCGGCTCATTTTTGGTGAATCCATTATTCCATTGGTTCGCTGCAAATTATTTGTAATATTTTATCTTCCAATATTTCGCTGAATATTCCCTGACGTCGTAGGTGGTGCCGCCGATTCAGCAAGTCATAATAATGATACTATTTATATGGTTAAAAACAGTAGAAATGATATTTCCTTCTACCAATATAGAAATACCCTCAGAAAGCCTTGCGGAACAAGGCTTTCTGAGGGCTAAAGTGTTACATCTTCTGTCTGCATACTTTTTCAACATGTGCAGCAGTACATCCGTTTCCATCCAAGCACAAAAAAGCTCGGCTCATGCTGCTATTCCTCACAACTGGCGCAGAGAGACAACCAACTTGTTGATCCGCCGTTTTACCTACGCTGTTAAATCATGATAGTTGTTTGAATAAGCGATTTCCTCCTTTCATTCCATGTCAAAAGTAATCTGATAATTGGCAAAACAGATTACCTCCTCCTAATAGGAGAAATATGGAGGAATTAGCGAAGCTGTTTTTACAGAGAATCCAAAAAATTTTCAAAGATGTTTTTGAAAGGAATCGTCTGCGGTCTACTCACGTTTCTACCTGATTTCGATCCCATTCATACTATACCGCTCATTATGATTTTCGAAGAGAAGGATTCGTTTCCCTCTCAAACTTCTCCTGATACGCCTCCTGCAAGCGCTGTACCAACTCCGGCGCAGACTGTTTGACCGGCTTTCCGTCGATCACCTCCGCCTTCAAACAGAGTGCTGTGGAACTGGTAACCAGCACTTCATCCGCATCCATCAGCTCCTCCAGAGTGAATGGTTCCTCTAGAACGGGAATGCCGCACTGCCGTGCCAGTTCCAAAATATGTTTTCTCGTAATGCCTGGAAGAATCAGATTGTCCAGCGGCGCCGTCTTAAGCATGCCCTCCTTCAGGATGCTGACATTGCTATGCGCCCCCTCCGTCACTCTGCTGCCTCGATGAAAAACAGCCTCTGTACACCCCGCCTCATCCGCAGCCTGCGCGGCCATCACATTGGGCACCAGATTGAGCGTCTTAATGTCGCAATGGAAGAAACGCGTATCTTCCACCGTCAGCAGCCGATGACGAAACGTCTTCATGTTTTTCATCACAAATGGCTTTACTGTTATCATAAGATTCGCCTTTTCGTTCTTCGGAAAAACATGCGACCTGGGTGCTGTCCCCCGACTGGTCTGCCAATACAGAACCATGGGAGCATCCGTATCCATTTGATCAACCATCTTATACAGTTCCGCCGTAAGTTCCTCCCGGCTCATCACAAAAGGAATCCGCAGTGCCTGAAAGCTTCTCCAGAACCGATCCAAGTGCTCTTCTAAGGAAAAGATCACACGGTTCTTGACCAGCATCGCCTCATAAACTCCATCTCCGAAATATACAGCCCGATCATTCATCGGCACTTTCATCTCTTCAATGGGCCCGTATTCCCCATTATAATATCCTATTGTTTTCATAGAATCCATCCCTCTCCGCTGTCGTGTCCGATACTGACGCCGCGCTAGCATGAGCTGGTCAGGCCAGAGACCCCATAGGATCCCAGGGCTCCAGAGCGATGGGATCGCTCTCATACTGACGCAGCTCTCCCTCCGTCAGATACTTACGATTGACCACAACCTGGTAAGTATACTCATCAAACCAGCGATCGCTCATCACATAATATCCGTCCTTACCAGCATCCTTACCCCAGCTGTTTTCCACCCTCCAACGCTGCGGCTTTCCATTCTCATCTAGATTGACTCCCGTCAAAACCATCGCGTGCGTCATCAGGCTCTGGCCATAGTCCAACCGCTCCGCCTTATCCATCCTCCACTGGGTGTCGAAGAGCGCATCCGTCTTCAAGACATCCAGATCCATAATTCCGTTATCGCGAATCGAGAAGGCTCCCACATCACAGCCAAACCACACAGGCTCGCCGTCCTGCATCTGCGCGATCGCCGCTCTCTTCAATACATCGATGGGTACGTTCAGGTATCGAACCGGACGGCCGTCCTTCACATTGCCCAAGAACTTTACCGTATAGGAATGGCCATACGGCTTATCCTGCGTCGGTGCGTTAATTATGCTCACATAATCCGAAAGATTCAGCCGAACATACTTCGCGTAAAATTCCTGCGGTGTGATCCCCACAGAACGAACGAACTGCTCATCCTTGTCCCGTACCTCGAAATCAAACCGCATCGGAGGCTCGCCTAAACAAATGCAGAGCATCCGATAAATCGTGCTCATCATCTCGTCCTTTTGCGCGCGCAGCTCCTCCATGGGAGCGCCCTTCTGATAGGCCTTTCGAAGCGTGCAGGCATATTCCCGCAACTTCATAGTCATCCATCCCGTCATCTCCCTGGTCGCGGACGAAGAAACGGACTCCGGCATGGCCTCCTTGGGCACTACGCCGTATTTTTCCACCAAACTGCAAAACATATCCCACTGCCCCCCGTCATTCAAAGGCGCCGACAGCAGATAGGCAATCAGACGGCCATCCGTGGGTTCATCCAGCGTTTCCAGAATACTTTCCAAGAAATAATTTGATTTTTCCAGCTTATCGTAGAACAGCGGATAGCTTTGAGAGAGCTCAAATGTCTCCAGATTCAGATTCTTCATAACCTGAAAGCGCATGGTATTGAGCGCCGCAAACATCCAGCACCGGCCGCTTTGCTTCTGATTGGTGATCTCTCCGTCTTTCAGCTGAATCGAGTATTCATGACGATCCTTGCGAAAGGATTCATGATTGACGGCCGCTTTATTCACACCCGCGGAAACGACCGCTCGCATGGCCACGCCATACGCCTTATTCGCCTCAAAATCCTTGCGAAACTGTTCTAACTGGTCGATAGTAATCGATGATTTCATTCTCTTTTTCCTCCTTGTATTCTATAGTTCAATCTTCGTCCATGCCCCGCTCTTAAAGCGCATGAAGAAGAAAACAAGTCTCATGTATTGATCAACCAGAACAGCAATCCATGCTCCAATCAGGCCCCATCCAACGGGATAGGCCAGTAGCCAGGATAAAATAGGACGCACAAAAGCAATGCTGATCATCGAACAGATTGCCACAAACTTGGTATCTCCCGCGCCTCTCAGACTGCCGGAGATAATCACCTGCGATGTCTGTGCATGCGTCACGCAGGCAATCATGATCAGCAGAATCCCACCGCGCGCGATGACCTGCGGATCATCCGAAAAGAGTCCCACCAGCGGATATCGAAATAGGATCAAAATCACCGCCAGACCCGTCGAACAGACAACCGCCATCCTCTGGTTGATGCTAACATACAATTTCGCCATATCCGGTCGCCTTGCCCCTAAGGATTGTCCCACCAAAGAAGAAGACGCTACATTAAATCCATCGCCAAATCCGAAGGAGATATTCATGATATTCATACATACCTGATGCGTGGCAAAATCCACCGTTCCCAATCCGGCTACGATCTTTGCGTATAGGAAAAATCCGACTCGCATAAAGAACTGTTCTACTACCGCGCTGGATGAAACCTTAAATACGGAACGCAGAGTCCCCATCTCCAATTTCCAGCTCACTTTCGAGAATATGCTCAAAAACGCGTCCTCTCTTTTACGCCATATGGAAATCATGGACATACAAAACGCGACTACGTAGCCGAGACTGGTTGCTGTCGCCGCGCCCGCCACCCCCCATTTAGGGAAAAACCAGTGTCCATTGATCAGAAAATAATTAAAAATAATATTGACAATATTCGCCGTCAAATTGCTGCGCATAGAAATCTTCGTATTTCCAGCGCCACGCTGTGCCGCATTGATCGTCAGACTCATCGCGTTAAAGAAAATGCCCAGCATCAAAATTCGAAAATACACGCAGGCATCCTCCATGTAATCATCCTGCGCGCCCGCAAAACGAAGCAGCGGCTCGCTGAAAATAAAACAGAGCACTGCCAATACAATGGAAATTCCACCGCTTATGAGCATACACTGCTTGAGACACCGATTCGCCCCTTCCTGGTCCTTTTGCCCCTTGCGCCTTGCCACAACAGCCGTAACACCCACATTTAACGAAAAGATCAACGCCAAGACAATCAGACGAGGCTGACCTGTAATTCCTACCGCGGCAACTGCCTCTTCTCCCAACCCGCTGACCATCATTGTGTCAATCAGCGTAACCAATGCTAATAAAACCGATTCTACAATGGATGGCCATGCCATATTGATGGCACGGCCATATCCTTCCCGATCACTCGGGATGTCCCCCAATCGATCCTTTTCTTTCAACAGATACTGGCACGAAAAGAATCTTGTTAATACTCCTGTCATCTCTCTTTTATTTCCTTTTCTATTTCTATATTTATCTTATGAACTTACTTTAAGAAACCGCGGATAATCCATTCTTCCGCTTCCTTCTCCGTTAACCCCAGGCTCATCAGTTTCATCAACTGCTCTCCTGCGATTCTACCAATCGACGCCTCATGAATCAGTTTTGCGTCCAGATGCTCCGCATGGATTTCCGGCTGCGCGCTGACTTTCGCGTTATCCATAATAATCGCATCACACTCGGAATGCCCTGCACAATCCGCATTTCCCTTCATATTGGATACGAAAAGCTGATTCGACTGTTCCGTGGCGACGGATCTCGAAATCAGCCGCGCACTGGACCCTTTTCCATCCAGATCCACAGAGAACTCCGTTCTTGCATACTGCGTTCCGTGTGTTAAGATCTTCTCGCGAATCTCAATTTTTGCATTGTCTTTCATAACTGCCTTGGAAACACGATTCGTTGAATCTACACCGCGAATCTGCGTGGTTTCGATCTCCATGAAACTGCCCGGATCTCCGTAAACTTCTGTTTCCGGATTGATGATCCTCTCGCCCGTGCCTTCTCCGGAACCCACATGTTTCTCCAGATACAATACGTGGGAATTTTCTCCTAGGAAGAACCGATGAATTCCATGATGCTCGGAAGCATCACACCCATTGGAGCATACGGAACATCCCGCGACAATCGTCACATCCGCTCCCGGCTCAATATAGAAGTCATTATAGACCAGATCCGTGAATCCGCTGTGCGTAACCAACGCTGGAATAAAGACCTCTTCTTTCTGCGCTTCCCCGGACACATGAATGTCAATTCCCGGTTTATCCTTTTTGGCTGTGATTTGGATATGCTTTGTATTGCGACGCGCGGCGGCCTTACCATCCGTACGAATATTATAGGCTGCGTTCTCTGGAAGTTCCGGCCGCTCGATCACTTCCTGCAGCATGGACTTTACATTGTCTTCCATATCTTCTCCTCCTGCATCAGTTCATTTCCCGAGGACAGAAAATCTGACTTTCTTCCTTTAACAGTTGGGGCAGAATCTCCTCTTTCGCCCCCATAGTACGAATACTGCCATTGGCCAAAACGATAATCTCGTCCGCGATATTGAGAATCCGCTCCTGGTGAGATATAATCAGAATCGATCCGTGAAGCTGATCCTGCAGATGTTCGAAAACACCGATCAAATTTCGGAAACTCCAAAGATCAATACCCGCCTCAGGTTCATCAAAAATAGAAAGCGCTGCCTTGCGCGCCAACGCGACAGCAATCTCGATTCGTTTGATCTCTCCGCCGGACAGGCTTTCATTGACTTCTCTATCAATATAATTCGCCGCGCATAATCCAACCTCCACCAAATACTTGCAAGCATGGTCTCGATCCAGTTTCTCCCCGGAAGCCAGTTCAATCAGATCCCGCACCGTGATGCCTTTAAATCTCACCGGTTGCTGAAAAGCATAGCTAACGCCCAAACGAGCCCTCTCCGTAATACTCATATGGGTAATATCTTTTCCGTTAAACAGAATTCTTCCAGAATCCGGCTTCTGTAGTCCCGCGATGATTCTGGCAATGGTGGATTTCCCGCCTCCATTCGGACCGGTAATCACGACAAAACGATTGTCTGGCACCGTGAAGCTGACATTTTTCAGAATTCCTTCATGGTCTCCCGCGGAAAAACAGATATTCTGAAGTTCCAGCATGTATATTCCGTCCTTTCCTAATTATATTAAAGTTAAAACAAGCGTCTGCACGCATACGAAAACGAACCTGCTCCGCTTTGTTATTTTGCACACCGACGCTTTTTTATTATACTTCTTTTTATAGAAACTTGTCAAGTATTGCATCCTGTTTCCATTTTCAAACAGGGCTTCCGTTTTCTTTCAGAAATGAATTTTCAAGGAATAGATCTTGCAAAATTCCCGCATATCGTCTATAATACAAGTATTCTACATATAATTAAGAAAGGATTATAAAACATGAGTTTAGAAGAAATCTTTCAAGATATCGAAGCGAATTTCAGAAAACTTCCTGGAAAAACAGCGTTTTATTATAAAAATTTGGTATCCGGAGCAACTTTCAGTTTGAATGCTTCTGCCCCCATTATTGCCGCCAGCGTCATCAAGCTGCCCATCATGGCAGAGTTTTTCTTTCAGGCTGCAGAGGGGAAGATTGATACGAATACCGAATATGCCGTACAGGTTCAAGACAAGCTCCCCTCCTGCGGTGCGTTGAATTATCTGCACGATGGTGTACGAGTCACTCTCATGGATCTTTGCACCCTGATGATTATTCTCAGCGACAATACCGCGACGAACCTTCTGATCCGCCGGCTGGGCATGGATGCGATCAATCAGCGCATCCGCGCTCTTGGGCTGAAAAATACTCGGCTGAACCGCCTACTGTTCGATGCGGACGCGCAGAAGCAAGGACTCGAGAATCGTGTTAGCGCCAAAGACATGGGGCTTCTTTTATCTTTATTATATGAGGGAAAACTTGTCAGTACACAAGCTTCGAAACAGATGCTAGATACCCTGAAAAATCAGCGTCTCAATGGTAAAATGCCGTTCTTTTTACACGGTATCCCCATTGCCCACAAAACCGGCGAGGATGATGGAATCAGCCACGATGTAGGTATTGTATATGCAGGAGAGCCTTTTGTGGTCTGTTTCTTATCCGAAGAGACCGATGTCCCTTCTTTTGAGAGATGGATCCAAGACACAACTTTTTTGCTCGCAAATGCCTCCTCGCACAAAAAATGAATTTTTCAGAAACAAAAGATGCATTTTCTGCGAAAAAACTCTTGACGAATCTTTGAAAGGAGAGTATCATATACCTTAGTTCCACTCATATAGTTTGACTATTATAAAATAAGAAATGGAGGAAAGGAACATGAAAAAAGTTTTGTCCCTATTATTTGCCGTTCTGCTCATCGTTGGTTCTATATCCGGATGTGCGGACAGCGGCTCTGGCGCATCTGCTTATCGTTCTCTTTACAGTGCGGATGTCTCTACCCTAAACTATTTGAATACGACTACGACAAATGACATGACGATTCCCGCTAACTGTGAAGAGTGTTTAATCGAGTATGACTCGCTTGGTAACGTACTGCCCGCTCTGGCAACCGAGTGGACGACTTCAGAAGATAACCTGGTCTGGACCTTTACCCTGCGTCAGGATGTGCAGTGGATCAATTATCAGGGCGAAGAGGTAGGGACGGTAACTGCGAACGACTTCATTGCCGCGGCAGAATATGCGCTCAACGTCAATGCTGATGGCGCTTATATGTATGAAGAGGCCATGGTAGCCGGCGCCTCCGAACTTCTGGCTGGCGAAGGCAGTTTTGAAGACGTTGGTGTGCGCGCGGTAGATGATTATACGCTGGAATTCACTCTATCCGCTCCTTGTCCTTATTTCTTAACCTGTTTGACTTACGGCTGTTTTACGCCTATGTCTGCTGACTGTATGAGCCAGCTTAATGCCGATTATGCGAATCGTGCCTCCTGGTCTCAGGAAGACTGGGATGCTTTCTCCGATCAGTTGGATGCGATTGATTACACCCAGCTTTGGTATTGCGGCGCATATTATCTGAGCGAATATCTTGCCGGAGAGCGCTATACGATGGTCAAAAACGAGCAGTATTGGGATAAAGATAAAGTTTATATCACATCTCTGGAAAATACTTATAATCGTGAAGCTTCGACCATCTCCGGCGAGATGTATCTTCGAGGAGAATTGGAAAGCGCTTCGATCACCAATACGATGGCGCAGAGTTGGTTAGCGGATCCGGAAACCGCGGATTATGTGCATCCTTCTCGAATCACTCCTTCTTATTCGTATTTCTTCAGCTTTAACTTCGATCCTCAGTTTGACGAAGAATATGAGCCGGATAACTGGACGCTGGCCGTCAATAATGAAAATTTCCGAAAGTCTATCCTATATGGTATGAATCGTCTGGGAGCTACGATGATCTCCGATGAGAACAATGCGGAGACTCTGCTGCAGAATACCATTACTCCCGCGGATTTTGTCGCGTCAGATGGACAGGATTACACTGCTTTTGATACGTTCTCTTCTCTGGCAGTCAACGACACATCTACTACCAAAGACGCGTACTTTAATGAAGAACTGGCACTGCAGTATCGGGATGCTGCTATTGAGGAGCTGACTGCTGAGGGCGCTACCTTCCCCATCATTACATTGATGCCATATAATCCTTCTGTGGCTGACTGGGATGCTGAGTGTCTGTATATCGAACAGCAGCTTGAGAATCTTCTGGGTGCGGATTATATTGATATTGTGGTAGAGCAGGGGCCTACACAGGACTTCTTGACTACTGTTCGTCGAGGCGGCCAGTATGCTCTGCATAAGACGAACTGGGGCTGCGATTATGCAGATCCTCTGACATGGACCTCTCCTTTCGCGGTCGATAATTCGTATGGAAAAATGGATTTAAGTACGGATTCAGAAACTCAGGCTCTGGTGCAAGAGTATTATGCTATGGTAGAAGAAGCAAATTCTTATGTTAGCACGGATCAGTTGGGCGAACGATATCATGCTTTTGCAGAGGCCGAAGCTTTCCTGATCGAACATGCGTTAGTGATTCCTTTTGGTGTCAGCGGCGGTTATACCGCTTCAAAGGTTAATCCCTTCGAAGGTCAGTACGCGCCCTATGGAGTAGCGACGCTTCGATATAAAGGACAGCATATTTTAGAAGAACCCATGAATACGGAGGAATTTAATACAGCTTACGCACAGTGGCAGGAAGATCGCGCGGCTTCTACAAATTCCAGCGAATCATAAGGCTTACATTTATTTCTGATGAAGACCAGGATCACAGGATCCTCATATCAGGGGTTCTGTGATCCTAGTTTATTTCTATGAAGGAGGCGCCGATATGCTCAAATATCTGGCCAAGCGAATTGCTCGATCTTTAATTACGCTCTTCATCGTCATTACGATCGTGTTTACTTTGCTGCGTCAAATGCCCATAGAAGGGTATTTTAACAACTTTGATAAGATGTCGGAAGAACAAGTAGAGCGGGAATTGACTCGTCTCGGTCTGACAGATCCTTTGCCAACCCAACTTTTGAGTTTTTATGGAGATTTGCTTCATGGAGACTTGGGAATCTCAAATAAGTATCGTCCCGGCGTAGAAATTACAGAGATTCTCTCTACGCGGATCCCTGTCTCTGTCGCGTTTGGATGTGCTTCCATGGCGCTTTCTCTTTTGCTGGGAATCCCATTGGGCGCTGTTATGGCAAGATGCAAAAATCGCTGGCCAGATCATCTGGGGACCATATTCATTGTCTTTATCAACGCGGTTCCTTCCGCCGTTTATTATCTGTTTATTCAGATGTACGGTACAGAGGTTTTTGGCCTTAGCATGTTATTTTCCAGGTCAAATCCTGTTACGTGGATTTTGCCCACGATATCTTTATCCCTTGGAAACATTGCCTATTACGGAATGTGGCTACGACGATATATGGTAGATGAGACGAACAAGGATTATGTGAAGCTGGCCGTTGCCAAGGGCGTGGACTCCAAGACGATCATGATGAAACATGTGTTCCGAAATGCCTTTGTTCCGCTGGTACAGTACATTCCTACTTCCCTGTTGCTTACCATGGTGGGCTCCATCTATGTAGAAGGACTCTACTCCATTCCGGGCATGGGCGGCCTCCTGGTAACGGCGATCCAGGGACAGGATAATACGCTGGTACAAGCTCTTGTTATCATTTACGCAACGATCAGTATCTTAGGATTGATCTTAGGTGATATTCTGATGACGCTGGTGGATCCCCGAATCTCGTTTACAAAAAAGGAAGGTGCTCGTTAATGTCTCGTTTTTCCATCAAACAACACACGTCAAAAAAGTTGGAGCAGCATGTATCCGAGGCTGTACAGAAGCATCTGGACGCTTCTTCCATGAGCGAAAAGGAACTTTTCTCCTTCGCTCATCACGATGCAAGAGATTCTGAGCGAATCGGATACTCTGAGTATTCCTACTGGCGTTCCACTTTTCGCACGTTTCTACATAATAAAGTTGCCGTCGCTCTTTTAATCATCATGGTGGTACTGCTGCTCTTTACCTTTATCCAGCCGTTGCTGCCTAACCAATCGGATCCCAATCAGATTTATTTTACAGAAACCGGGGCCGCGTTAAGCAATCAATCCCCCAGTTCCGAGTTCTGGTTCGGAACCAATAACGCGGGGCAGGATCTGTGGAGCCGTATATGGGCCGGTACGCGTACTTCCCTCTTTATTGGCTTTATTGTAGCGCTGATCGAGGCCGCTGTTGGTATCACTATTGGTGTTTTATGGGGATATGTACGAAAGCTTGATTTCTTTTTCACAGAACTCTATAATATCTTCGATAATATTCCGCAGACCATTGTACTGATTCTGCTTTCCTACATTATGAAAAGAAACATGTTTACGTTGATTTTTGCTCTGAGTATCACCGGATGGTTGGGCATGGCCCGTTTCATACGAAATCAGGTACTGATGATCCGAGATCGGGATTATAATCTGGCTTCACGTTGTCTTGGTACTCCCATTCATCGTATCGTCCTGAAGAATCTGCTGCCCTATCTGGTGTCAGTCATCATGTTACGCATGGCATTGACCATTCCCGGCGCAATTGGCAGCGAAGTATTCATCACCTACATCGGTCTGGGTCTTCCCGTAGATATTCCTTCTCTGGGCAATCTGGTCAATACTGGCCGTGCGCTGATGATGAGTCCCAGTCTGCGGTATCAGTTGATTTTCCCCACAATTGTTTTGTCTATTATCACCATTTCTTTCTACGTGATCGGCAACGCCTTCTCCGATGCCGCTGATCCGAAAAATCACCGTTAAGGAGGTGTCTGTATGGATGAAAAGGCCATCCTATCGGTAGAAAATCTCAATGTCAAGTTTCGTTTGCGCGGAGAAGTTCTGCATGCGATTCGCGATATCAGTCTGGATGTCTACAAGGGCGAGAGCCTGGCGATTGTCGGTGAATCCGGCTCCGGAAAATCTGTATTCACCAAGACCTTCCTGGGCTTGCTCGATTCCAACGGTTTTCTGGATGGGGGTCATATCTACTACCGTCCCGATCCGGAGGATCTTTCCAAGACGGTAGATCTCGCCACATTCAAAACAGAAAAAGAATGGCTGACCATTCGTGGCAAACAAATTGCCATGATTATGCAGGATCCCATGACCAGCCTGAACCCTTTGAAAACCATTGGCGCGCAGATTGTAGAAACTGTTCTGTTGCATCACGACGTTTCCAAAGAGGAAGCACATAACCGCGCGATTCATCTGTTGATGGATGTCGGAATCAATGAACCGGAACGGCGCGCTAAACAGTATCCCCATGAATTTTCCGGTGGTATGCGCCAACGTGTTGTCATCGCCATTGCCTTGGCATGTGATCCGCGTATCCTGATCTGTGATGAGCCCACTACGGCTCTGGACGTGACGATCCAGGCCCAGATTCTGCAGCTCATACGGAATCTGCAGAAAAAATACCAATTGACCACGATTTATATTACCCATGATCTGGGGGTTGTCGCCAATGTGGCAGACAGAATCGCCGTCATGTATGCTGGAGATATCATTGAAGTTGCGACCTGCGATGAGCTCTTCTATGATCCCAGACATCCCTATACTTGGGCCCTGCTCAGTTCTCTGCCGCAGTTAGGCGTGAAAGGAGAAGACCTGTATTCAATTCAGGGAACGCCTCCCAGCCTGCATCAGGAAATCCATGGCGATGCGTTTGCTCCCCGAAATCCCTATGCGCTGAATATTGATTTCATCGAGCGTCCGCCCTTCTTTGAGGTCAGTCCTACGCACAAAGCCCGTACATGGCTTCTGGATCCAAGGGCTCCCAAGGTGGATCCACCCCATTATATTCAGAAACTCGCGGAAAGGAGGACGCGTCCATGACCACAGACAAGAAGGAAGTCCTGCTGGACGTACGAGATCTGACGGTTCAATTCGGTTCCCGCAGGCACCCCTTTACCGCTGTCAATCACATCAATTTTCAAATTTACCGGGGAGAGACATTCGGCGTCGTCGGAGAATCCGGTTCCGGCAAAACCACGATCGGCAGAGCCATCATCCGAATCAATCCCACCGCTACCGGCGACATCCTCTACGACGGTCAAAAAATCAACGGACATATCAGCCGCGCCTTAGATAAAGAGGTCACACGAAAGATTCAGATGATCTTTCAGGATCCGATGGCTTCTTTGAACGAGCGCGCAAAGGTTGATTATATCGTGGCGGAAGGGCTGCTGAATCTGCCGAAAAAGCTTTCTAAAGAGGAGCGGGAACGCATCGTATCCGATGCACTGGATTCCGTAGGTCTTCTTCCTGAGTTTGCCAGCCGTTTTCCGCACGAGTTCTCCGGCGGACAGAGGCAGCGTATTGGCGTGGCTCGCGCTATGGTCATGGGTCCCGAATTTATCATCGCGGATGAACCCATTTCCGCACTGGATGTATCAATCCGTGCGCAGGTATTGAATCTGATGGCCAAACTCCAGCGTGAACGCGGTCTGACCTATCTGTTCATCTCTCACGATCTTTCCGTGACACGGTTTATCTGCGACCGCATTGCTGTTGTCCATAAGGGCGTGATTGTCGAGTTGGCGGATACGGAGGAGCTTTTCGAGTATCCCCTGCACCCTTATACGCAGGCACTCCTGTCGGCCATTCCCATGCCGGACCCGGAGCGAGAGCGTCATAAAGTACTTAAGATCTATGATCCCTCCATTCACGATTATGCGTCGGATACTCCCTCCTTCCGCGAAATACGTCCTGGACATTTTATCTGGGCCAATAACAAAGAATGCAAAGATTATGAGCAGCAGCTCAAGGCATAATGCAAAAGGGGCTTTCATAGCCCCTTTTATATAAGGAGATGACCCTCATGATAACACCGAATCCATTGTTTCCCGGCGCGCGTATCGCACTGATCTCGCCTGCCAGCCCCGTTCCGGAGACCAGCCAGGTTGCTGCCTCCATGGATTGTCTAACGGCGTTGGGACTCGATCCTATTCTCTACCCCAGCTGCACTGCCGTCTATGGATACCTGTCCGGATCAGATGCCGTTCGTGCCCACGATGTGATGGACGCATTCCTGGATGACTCTATCGACGGGATCTTCTGCATCCGCGGCGGATACGGCGTACAGCGGCTGCTGCCTCTCCTTGACTTTGCCGCGATCGCAAAGCATCCCAAATGGTTTGCCGGATACAGTGATATCACCGCTCTGCACATCCTGCTGAATCAGGTTTGCGGCTTCGTTACCTATCATACGCCTATGCCCTCCACCGAGATTCGAAAAGGGCTGGATGTGTATACAGGAGACTATCTGAAGCGTGCGCTGTTCGGTACGCTCACTGGCGACGTTCCCAGCTGTACTCCTGTTTCCTGTCTGGTTCCCGGAAGTGCAGAAGGACTTCTTACTGGCGGCAATCTCTCCCTTGTTTCCTCTTCTCTGGGAACGCCTTATGAGATCGATACTCGCGGTAAAATCCTCTTCCTGGAGGATGTGGATGAGGCTCCCTACCGCATCGACGGGATGCTGAACCATATGCGGTTAGCTGGAAAGTTCGATGACTGCGCCGGTATCATCTTGGGATATTTTACGGATTGTACGGCCAAAGATCCAGAAAAGAGCCTGAGCCTTTCTCAAGTTTTCCAGGATCTGGTCATCCCCGCCGGCAAACCCACGATATGCGGTTATTCCTGCGGACACAGCTTGCCCAGCATGTCGCTGCCTCTGGGAAAATGCGTTCGCATGTCCGACTCTGTTCTAACAATTCTATAGGAGGTGACGCATCGTGTCATATGCATGGATTCAATCCGCCATTGGCACACTATATACCTCATCCGCTCCTGACGCGGGACGCACCGATGAGGCTCTGTATGGTATGAAGGTAGAGATTCTGGAAACAGATTCCAAAACAAATCGCGCGCTTATACGCACGCATTATCGATATCAAGGCTGGATTTCCCAGAATCAGCTCTATCCGGCTGACGCGCAAACCGAAAATTGGGAAACGCATGCACAGGTTTGCCTACAGCATCCCTATGCGGATGTCCTAGCCGAGCCACGGATTCAGGCACTGCCTCTCATCTCTCTGACCCGCGGCGCCCGTCTGCAATGCCTTTCTGAAACTCCGGATGCAGCTGGCTGGGTTGCCGTCAGGCTTCTGGATGGCCGTGTTGGATACCTGAGGGAGCATTTTCTAGCCCCCTATATTCCTCCGCAGAATATCGCCGATCTGCAGGAAGATGCCTTTCGCCTCGCGGTCACAGAGACCGCGAAATCCTATCTGGGCACACAATACCGCTGGGGCGGCAAGAGTCCGCTGGGTATTGACTGCTCCGGACTCTGCTCCATGGCCTATATGCTGAGCGGGATTCTGATCTATCGAGACGCTTCCATGCCGGAAGGATTTCCGGTACACCCGATTTCACGGGAAGAGGTGAAGCCCGGCGACCTATTTTATTTTCCGGGACATATCGCCATGAGCCTGGGTGGTGATCTCTTTATCCATTCCACTTCTATGGGCGGATACTTTGGCGTCGTTATCAACAGCTTCGATCCTGCGCACCCTCACTTTCGTCCTGATCTGCTGGCGAAATTAAAAGAATGCGGGAGCATATTTTAAAAAACCTTGCATTCTTTCTCTAAATCCGTTATAATAAGTATGCATCTTTTGATGCCGACAGTTCGCTTGTACCATCCTGTCGTAAAACAAAACCAGGACTACGATTCCTATTTTGTATGGATAAAAGCCTTGCGTTTTGCAGGGCCTTTTTTCATGAAGGGTAGTCTTGTGTTTTGCCAGACTACTTTTTCTTTTGGAGGAATCTATGAATACAGACATTCCCTATGTAAAACAACCTTTCCCTGCACTCCGCTCCCGGCTGCGGCGGGAGAAGGAAGAAACGGCTCTTCTGTTTCGCTGCATCCCGGCCACAGCCGTCTCTTTCTTTGTCGTCAGCGTGATCTGCATGAACCTGCTGGCGAATAAGACACTGGTACAAACCGATTGGATTGCCCTGGATGGAGGCTTTCTGCTCTCCTGGCTTTCCTTTCTGTGCATGGATATCATCACCAAGCACTTTGGACCCAAGGCATCCACTAAAATCGCCATCCTGGCGTCCGTCATCAATCTGATGACCAGCATCATCTTCTATACCGCCAGCATCATTCCCTCAAACGCCGATGATTATACGGCCCTCAATGGAATTCTGGGCGGTACCTGGTTTATTTTGCTGGGCAGCACCATTGCCTTTCTGGTATCCGCCGTTCTCAACAACTTTCTGAACTGGGCCATCGGCGGCTTGTTTCGTCGCCATCCAGATGGAAAGCTGGCTTTTGCTACCCGCACCTATGTTTCTACTTTCATCGGACAGTTTGTGGATAATCTGATCTTCTCTCTGATTGTCTTCACGCTGTTTGCTCCGATATTCTGGGACGGATTTCACTGGACCCTGCTGCAATGCGTCACCTGCGCACTGACCGGCGCCGTTGCCGAGCTTCTGATGGAAATTCTGTTCTCTCCCTTGGGCTACCGAATCGCAAGCCGTTGGAGAAAAGAGCGTGTGGGACAGGCCTATCTCGACTTTATCAAGGAGGATTCCAAATGAATACACTCATCACCGGCACATCCCAGGGCATCGGGAAGGCCCTGGCTGAACTTTTCCTGGCAAATGGCCATGTGGTGATCGGCATCGATCGCCAGTGCGCAAGTATCTCTCATAAAAACTATACACACTATCAACTGGATATCCGCGACTACGAGCATCTGCCGGATCTTTCCCCGATTCAGATTCTCATCAATAACGCCGGAACCCAGAATGAAAACGACATTGATACCAATCTGAAGGCCCTGATCCATATCACAGAAAAATATGGAGTACAACCGCAGATCCATTCCATTTTGCATATCGGTTCTGCCAGTGCGCATACGGGTTCCGAGTTTCCAGAATACTGTGCCAGCAAGGGCGGCGTAATGGCCTATACGAAAAACGTGGCCCTGCGCGTTGCTCCCTTTGGCGCGACCTGCAACAGTCTGGATCCCGGCGGCGTACTGACACCGCTCAATGACTGCGTGATACAGGATGCGGACCTATGGGCCCAGATCATGGAGGAGACACCGCTGCGCCGTTGGGCTATGCCGGAAGAAATCGCAGAGTGGGCCTATTTTCTGACCGTCACCAATACATTCTGTACAGGAGAAAGCATCGTCGTAGATGGCGGTGAATCCATCAAACACAACTTCGTCTGGAAAGAGTGAAGCTTTTCAACACGAAGGAGCCGTTGCAAAATGCCTACGATGCCTCACCATTGCACAGGACTCTGTAAAGGCACGGACTCCTTTTTAATTTCCAAGACATTTCATAAGAGCATTGCGATTTCACAGCCCATAATACCTGGTGAGTTTTCTCATTGGTCTGGCAGAAGAAATATTACATGGCTTAAAAACCAATGAGAAATCCGGGGGTTTTCTCATTGGTCTGGCTGAGAAAATGTTACATCGCTCAAAAAGTAATGAGAGTGTCACAAATGATATGCTCCCTAGTAGGTGTTTTAGACGCTTATGCCCATGATAGAGGAATACATACAACGAAATCTCGGAATAATGACACCAATGGAAAAGCATGAAAATTATTTACGAACAGCATAAAAAACTGCCAGGAGGTAAGCCTGCTGGCAGAAAAACTTATGATTCTGGTGTTTCTGACTCTTCCTCACGCTCTTCCGGCTGTGGAATGATATTCTCGACAAATGCCGTCTTCTTTCCGCGATGCTTCACATAGAAGAATCCAAAAATGGAAAACACGACTGCTCCGATAAAGTTCACGAACAAATCTTTCATCGTATCGTATAGACCAATATCCAGATAGCCCTGGATATTCAGCGCCTCTCCGTTGACAACCGTGGAGGTGATATTATCAATCCGAATTGGTACATTAACCGGTTCCGGATTGAGGGTAACACTGGAAATGCTGGATAAAACCGCGTCCTTCTGCATGTCTGTACGCAGAAACAGATCAGCGGAGAACTCGAAGAACTCCCATAAAACTCCGATCGTCATCGAAAAACAGAAAGCGACAATCGCCATGTAAATCGGTGACATCTCAAAAGAGAATCGTTCATGCCGATTGAGCAGATCTACCAGCGAAAATCCAACAGCGGCGGCCAGAAAACCGGTCGTCGTATGCAGCATCGTATCCCAAATAGGAATCCGAATATAGAAAGCCTGAATCTCTCCCAGAATCTCCGCCGCGAAGATGAAAACCAGAATGATAATTTCCAGTGTATCCGGCAGATGAATATCCAGACCTCGCTGCAGGATATCCGGCACATAGAACAGAATCAGAGTCAACACACACAAGAGTACGTTCTCATAGTTTCCCCGGATGGCAGCCATGACCAGCGTAAAAATGACTAACGCACGCAGGATCAAGTAGATCACCAGTGTCTTCCCGGTATAGGATTTGGGAAAACGTCTTTTTTTCATTTCCTTTTTCTTTGTCATAGTCTACTCCTTCGCGCGACGGCTCCGCTTTCATTGAAACAATATGTCGTCCAGCTGATACCAGCCTTTGTTTCTGCCCGCCAGAGCGCTCGCCGCATTTACCGCGCCTACCGCAAAAATGCGTCTGCTGGATGCCGTATGCGTAATGGACAGAGTCTCATCTTCTCCAAAAAGATAGACGGTATGTTCTCCCGCTACAGTACCTCCCCGCAGCGCCATCACACCGATCTCCTCCTTTGTTCTGGCTCCACACATTCCCTCACGCCCCGTCACAACGCGTTTCTCATGCTCCGGATCCAACGCTGCAAGAAGCATCTTCGCCGTGCCGCTGGGCGCATCAACTTTCTTATTATGGTGCTTTTCCAGAATTTCTATGTCAAAATTCTCAAGAAGCGCCTGCGGAAGCTGCTCAAGAATATGTCGAAACAGAGCAATCCCCATGCTATAGTTCGCGCTGTGTACCACCGGCGCGTATTCACAGAGTCCTTGCAGCGCTTCCATATGTTTCTCGTCATATCCTGTCGTACCGCTTGCCAGAGCTGTCCCTGTCCTTTTCACGTACTCCGCCAGCGCCGACAACATCGCTGGGTGGGAGAAATCAATCACCACGTCCGCAGCAGGCATTGTCTTCAGATCCGACACATTCGTCACGTCCACGCGCCCGATGACCTCATGCCCTCTCTGCTGCGCTACTTCTTCAATCATATGGCCCATACGGCCATACCCCGTTAACACAATTTTCATAACAGTCCAAACTCCTTTAAAGTTCCCGCCAACTGCTCCCGATGTACATCCGTCATCGGATACAGCGGCAGACGAAAACCACCCGCACGCATTCCCATCAGATTCATAGCCTCTTTGACGGGAATCGGGTTGACTTCCATAAACAACGCATTCATTATCGGCAGATACTGGATCTGCATCCTGCGAGCTTCTTCATAGCGTCCTTCTAAATAATGGTGCACCATATCGTGACATTCTTTGGGCATGATATTCGCCCATACGGAAATCACACCTTTGGCTCCCAGAGACATGAGCGGAATAGTAATATCATCATTTCCTGAGAACATAACAAAATCATCGTTCAGATACTTAGCGATCTTAACCGCGTAGCTGATATCGCCACTGGCTTCTTTGATACCAATCACATTTGGATGTTTTGACAAACGGCCCACTACCGCCGGTGTGATAGAACATCCCGTACGCCCTGGCACATTATACAGAATGATCGGCTTATCGACCGCATCCGCCACTGTTACAAAATGACGGTACATTCCTTCCTCGTTTGTCTTATTGTAATAGGGAGAAATGCAAAGAAGGGCGTCCACCCCCATGTCCGCATAGGCCCTGCTCTTCATTAACTGCGTCTCTGTACTGTTGGATCCGCTGCCCGCAATAATTTTCACGCGGCCCGCTGCCTTCTCCACCGCATAGGCACAGACAGCGTCATCCTCTTCATGGGACATAGTGGAAGACTCGCCAGTTGTACCTAACACCAAGATCCCGTCGGTACCTCCGGCGATCTGAAACTCAATCCATTCGCCCAACTGGTCGAAATTCACGCTGCCGTCTTCACGAAACGGCGTGGCCAGTGCTACAATGGAACCTGATAACATACTATAACCCCTTTCTTTTTGGATATACTCACCCAATTATATTTATCATACTACACCTGGGCGCAAAAATCAATCCCATCCGCGAGATTCCCTCGCAAAACACCGCAATTTTCTTGCATCCTTCCCTCTTTCATGCTACAATAGTAAAGATTATTCCATCAGAAAAGGAGTGAATCTGCATGTATCCCAATCAGAATCTGACGCTCATGACAGACCTGTACCAGCTGACCATGATGCAGGGCTACTATACGTATCATAAGACTTCTCAACGAGTCGTTTTTGATCTTTTTTATCGCGAGAATCCATTTCATGGCGCTTTCGCGATCACGGCTGGTTTGGAACAGGCCATTGATTATATCCGTCATCTATCCTTCAGCCGGGAGGATATTGAGTATCTGCGGTCTCTCGGCATTTTTCAGGAGGATTTTCTTACCTATCTGAAAGGTTTTCGTTTTACCGGAGATATCGACGCGATTCCAGAAGGCACTGTTGTATTTCCCAGAGAGCCGCTGATCCGTGTCAGCGCGCCCATCATAGAAGCGCAATTGGTCGAGACCACACTGCTCAACCTGATTAATCATCAGAGTCTGATCGCAACAAAGGCCGCGCGTGTAGTTCATGCTGCCAAGGGCGATCCTGTCATGGAGTTCGGCCTGCGACGCGCCCAGGGTCCGGATGCGGGCACACTGGGCGCCAGAGCTGCTGTGATTGGCGGATGTATCGGTACTTCCAATGTATTGACGGCTCAGCTATTCGCCGTACCGCCCAAGGGTACCCATTCTCACAGCTGGGTCATGAGCTTTGATTCCGAATTGGAGGCATTTCGAGCTTACGCGAAGCTCTTTCCTAATATGTGTATTCTCCTGGCGGATACTTATGACACCTTGCGTTCCGGCGTGCCCAACGCCATTCGCGTCTTTCAGGAGATGCGCGATCAGGGTATTCACTCCTCCATGTACGGCATTCGCCTGGATAGCGGCGATCTGGCGTATTTATCCATCGAAGCCAGAAAGATGCTGGATGCAGCCGGCTTCTCCGATGCCATCATCAGTGCTTCCAGCGATCTGGATGAACATCTGATCCGCGACCTGAAGCTGCAGGGAGCACAGATCAGCCTATGGGGCGTGGGAACAAAACTGATCACCGCCCAGGACAATCCCTCTTTTGGCGGCGTCTATAAGATGGCGGCGGAGGAGGATCATAATGGACGGATGCAGCCGAAAATCAAGTTATCTAATAATCCGGAAAAGATCACCAATCCTGGCGTCAAGAAGGTACTGCGGATTTATGATAAGGCTTCTGGCTATATGAAGGCCGATCTGATCGCTCTGGAAGAGGAGATGTATGATCCTGAAAAGGATCTGACCATCTTCCATCCTGTCGATACTTGGAAACGCATGACCTTCAAGAGCGGCACCTACACGCTGCGCAATATTCTAGTACCTATCTTCCGCGGCGGTAAGTGCGTTTATGAGAGTCCTTCCGTCATGGAGATTCAAGACTACTGCGCGAAAGAGCAGGAGACATTATATCGCGAGTCCCGTCGTCTGGTAAACCCCCAGACTGTCCCTGTGGATCTGTCTCAGCCCTTATGGGATATGAAGCAAGCCATGATGCACGCTTATGGAAAGTCTGACTTATGATACGAACGATTTTATTTGATTTAGATGGAACCCTGGCCTGTATGGATCAGAATGAATTTATCCGGCAATATTATCAAACATTGGGCCAGTCGGCCGCTTCCCAAGGGATTTCTGACCCGAAAAAACTCCTGGACGCTGTTACGGCGGGTACCTATGCCATGATGCAAAATGATGGCACGATGAGCAACGAAGAGCGCTTCTGGAAAGTTTTTCCACAGGCATATGGGGAGGGCTGGCAGGAAGCCGTGCCGCTTCTCGACCATTTCTATACCCATGAATTTAAGGACATCCAATCCATCACAACTTCTTGCGCCGTTTCCCGCAAACTTTTAAGTTCCTTACGGCGTAAAGGGTATACCATTGCGCTGGCTACCAGTCCCGTCTTCCCCCGCGTCGCGACGGAAGAACGGATCCGCTGGGCGAGTCTCCAGCCTGAAGATTTTGATTATATAACCACATATGAGAACAGTCACTATGCCAAACCTTCCCGTGAATACTATCGTGAAGTACTGACTGCCGTAGGCGCCCTGCCAGAAGAATGCCTCATGATCGGGAACGACGCGGATGAAGATATGTGTACCGCCGAATGGGGCTTTTCGGTCTATCTCGTGACCGATCATCTGCTCAATCGCAGTGGAGGGGATATCAGCGGCTATCCCCAGGGGACTCTGAAGAAGCTGGCCGAGTATCTGGCATCTCTGCCGGACCTGCGTCATGCCTATACACGGATGGCTCAATATTACGAAACCGATTCCATGGGTATCGTCCATCACTCCAACTATGTGCGGTGGCTGGAAGAGGCCCGTGTAGACTGGATGGACGCAGTCGGATTCGGCTATGACACCATGGAGCAGGCGGGGATCTCCAGTCCCGTTTTGGCCGTACAGTGTGAATACAAATCTCCGGTCCATTTTCATGATACCGTGCGAATATATGTCCGTCTGACGGAGTTTACCGGCGTGCGGCTCCGTGTCTCCTATGAGATTGTGGACGCGGACAGCGGCGAGCTGCGTCTTTTAGGCGAGACCAGCCACTGCTTCACAGATCGTTCCGGGCGTCCTATCTCTTTGAAAAAAGCCTGTCCCGAGGCCTATGCGTTGTATCAGAAACAGGTTTTATAAATCCATCGGCATACTGCACAATTTCTTTGCTCGTTATTTGTTCTATTCGACTTTTTTTCGCGAAGACTCCGGAAAGAGTTGACATAAAATGGAATCTTTAGTATAGTGTAGATAGTAGCAGCGCTGTTGTATGATTCTATGGAAGTATAAATTAAAGGCGAAGACTGCGCAAAAGCGCATTCTTCGCCTTGTTTCTTTTCTGGAGGTGATCCTATGAAATCCGTGATTCTGTTTTTACTGGCGGCCCTTTTTCTCTCCGGCTGCACGTCCCCTTTCTGGGATGATGATCCGGATACGGAAGCCTTTCGGCTCTTTCAAACCGTCCAGGGCTCTTCCTTTGGTATGACCCCGGAAGGGTGCTATTATGTGGATCTCCTGACAGATCCGCCTCTCCTCACCTATAAACAGACGGACAGTGCAGACGCACGCGTCGTCTGCTGGATGATCGATTGTTCCCACAAGACGACGGACTGTCCGGCATACTGTTCCCGGCAGACCACCGTCCTCGATACGACCGATGACGAGACGGTGTACCTGCTCCAATGCGGACCCAGTTCTGATCTGATCCGGATCTATCGCGTAGATCCTGCAAACCGCCGGCACAACCTCATCAAAGAGTATTCCCTGCGGGATGCGCTGGATCTAGAGTCTATCACTTCATTTTCCTACTCCAGATTCTGCCTCTATGGGCAAAATCTCTATCTCGCTCTCTCCGCTGCCTGCGACGGTACGCCGACGGACTATCTTCTGCGTGTCGATCTGAGGACAGATACGGTCTCACCCTTGCTTACAGATACACAGTCCCTGGATCCCTTTGCGATTCATGGCGACCTGCTCTATCTGAATCAGCAGTATGGCCCGCAGGAGTATGCGCTCGAAGAATACCGCCTCGCAAGCGGCGCTTCCCAGGAGCTCGCACGGGCAGAAGAGAGTCTATTTGTGGATGCCGAGGGGCATATCTTCTACAAGATCCGGCAAAACGATACCTATTCGTTTGTCCGCCTGGATCCTGCCTCTAACACTTCTCTGATCCTGCGGAATACCACCCCGGATGCCTTATACACCACCGGCGCCATGTTCTACGCGGGATATCTGAACATTATGATGGAGTCGGAAGATCAGCCGCTTTATTATCTGGACACCAGAACCGGAGCCGCCTGCCCGGCGGGACAGCTTTCCATCATCTGTGCGGTACAGGATGATGAAGCTGCCATCCAGGAGTTTATCTCCGATACGGACTGGATCCTACGGAGGATCCCCCTGTCGGATTATGCGCCGGATTCCCTTCGGGAAGCAGCGACCGCCTCCTGATAGAAGGTTCCAAGAAGCCCCTTATAGTTTTTCTTCCACGGCTTATTTCTGCCGCAGAAATGGATGATGCGACTATGCGTACGCACCCAGTCCAGATTCATCCAGGCTTCTTCCTCGGGCCGGAGCACAAGGAGTTTATCCGTCATGTTGTACACATACGGGTCGATCTTCAGAATCCGATCGCCGTATAAGGCGCTGATGATGTCCTGATCGGGCAGCCACAGCGCCTTTTCGTGTGTCCGGATATAAGAAAAGATCTCTTCTTCCTGCTGCTTTTCGCGCAATACCACCAGGTTCATCAAGAGCACGCCGGAATTCACATAAATCCCTTCTTCCGGGAGATCCAGCCTCTTCTCATTGATTTTCCGCCAGAATTCTTTCAGATGCGTAGCGGCCGCATAGAAATACTCCTCGCCCAGCGGCAGCTCGTATAGTTCCCGCAGCGAACCGAGGATAATCATATCCGGATCCAGATACAGAATCCGGTCCATGTTCTGCGGCAGGTACCGCGCAGCCAACAGCCGATAATACATCTCCGGCGGATATCGGTCGCTGATCGGCGCATCCTGAAACTCTACACCGGACATGGCGACAGGATGTACCCGGCATCCTGACCCGGCCAATTCCCTGAGATACTCTTCTGTAAGGGAAGTATGCATGACATACACATGGATATCTCCCGGATTATGGCGCCGCAGCGTCTCCAGCATTAAACGTCCCTGCGGAATATAGTTCCCATCCAGTGTGATCAGGACGTTCATGGCGTCACCTCCGAAGAATCCTCCGTCACAGCCGTATTTCCGATCTGCGCATCCAGCCATTCATACAACTCTCTTTGTTCCGCACTCAGATTCCCGGTCTGCACGCGATTCAGGCTCTCTCTGGCATTCGCGAGATCCTCCGACTGGTACAGCGACCAGGCGGTCAGCAGCGCTGTCGTATTCTCCTGATACAAGTTGTACTCACTCTCTAGGACGCCATGTTCCTCCGTCATGAGGGCGGCCTCTTCCTGCAGCGCCGCGATCTGATCCGTCTTCTCCTCTTGTGCTGACTCCATCTGAGCTAATTGCGCGGACAATTCATTGGATTCTCGCCGCAATGCGGAC
The DNA here is from genome assembly GCA_937892735.1 of uncultured Clostridia bacterium. Taxonomy (GTDB): domain Bacteria; phylum Bacillota; class Clostridia; order Lachnospirales; family Bianqueaceae; genus Faecimorpha. The sequence continues at coordinate 25,078 of CALBGL010000007.1, forward strand.
AGCTGTTCCGGCGTAACAAGCAATGCCATAAACATGAGCCCCACGACCAGTCCCAATGCAAATAGTAAAAACTGTACTACGGATGCGTTCTGCCGTAAATATGTCCGTATCGATCGTTTGGGGGTCTTGCCCGCAAAAATCGGCATCGACAAGGACTCTGCTTCTACCGGCTCCACACTATTTCTAGCCGCTTCCTTCCCTTCTTTGCTGCCTCTCCAGCGCTCTCCTTCTTCCGCGAACAGAGATTTCAGGCGCGGCAGCTGCGGGTCCTCCGGATCGATGGCCTCGGCCTCCTGTAAAAGCATCTCCGCCTTGTCAAACTGATGCTCGTCTATCCAGCACAGCGCCAGGAGTTCTCTCGCGCGCACATACCGATCGCTGAGGCTCACCGCTTTTTTCAGGTGCAGGAGGGCAGTATCTCGCTGCCCATCCTGTAACAGCGCAAGGCCTTCATTATACAACCACACCGCTTGCTTTAACTGCGCCGCCTTTCCCAACGCGCGCGAGGCCTTCTTCAAATACTCTACCGCCGGATTTACCGCCGCGTCCTCACAGATCACCGCGCTCTGTGTCCACTGTCCCACGGCTTCTCCGATTTCTCCCGTCTGCATATAAACGAGTCCCAGGAGATTTCGTGCCTGCAGATTCTCACGATTATATCGAATCGCTTTCTTCAACCATATCCGGGCATGCTGATACTGCTCTTTCCTCGCATACCGAAGCCCCTCATTATAAAAGCGTCCGGACGCCTTTGCCATGGCATACGCCGCTTCCAGATTATGCCCGCAATGCGTACACACCCTTCCCTCGGCCTCCTCATGACACATTGGGCATCTCATTGCACATCCTCCAGTCCTAACTGATCAAACTGTTTGGACGAGTTCTTCTGTACATCCTGCACCATATAACGCAAAAGTGTCTGCAGATCTTCCGCCTCTTCTCCTTTCAGGTCGAAGGCCACCAGATCCGCGTCCACACTCGGCTTAAAATTCTTTAGCTCTTCCTGAAAATCAAACATTTTTTCCTTCCCTTTCTAGGCACTCCAACACCTCTCCCACCAGATATAACGATCCGGCACAAAGAATCAGCCCACCCTGCGCCGTCTCTTTGCGGGCACGTTGTAGCCCCTCTTCCACACTTTCCGCCATCTCTATCTCGAATTCTCTCTGATAGGGAGATACCCACTCCATAAACTCTTGCGGTGTCAGTCCCGCTTCATCCCGCATCCGGGCAAACAAAACCCGCCGAAACGGTGCTTCGGTCAATAATCCCTTCAACATAGAAGAGATATCCTTTTTTCCCAGCGCGCTGAAAAGAAGAGTCACATCCTTGCCCTGCAGATGACGGCGGCACCAGCTTCCCAACGCAGCCGCACCTTCTTCGTTATGGGCTCCCTCCAACAGAAGATCCGCACTTCCTGTCTCCGCAATCCACTGCATACGTCCATTCCATCTGGCCTTTTCGACGCCCCGACGTATCGCGTCCTGAGAAAGTCCCAGCACGCGCGCCGCCGCTAGCGCGGTCTTCAGGTTTTCCACCTGATAATCCCCGCATAAGGACGTGTGTACTTTCATGCCGTCAGCATAGACCTGAATTCCCTTCTCATCATTCTCGATAATCTGAATCGTCAGGTCATCCGCCCGATATACCGGACATCCTGTTTCCTCCGCATGATGGCGAAATACTTCCATAACCTCCGGCCTGTTATGTCCCACCACCACGGGGCAGCCCGGCTTCATGATCCCCGCCTTCTCCGCGGCAATCTCCGGGATCGTCTGTCCCAGCACCTTCGTATGATCCAGACTGATGGAGGCGATCACACTGCATAACGGGGCTTCGACAATGTTGGTGGCGTCCAGCCGGCCGCCTACGCCGACTTCCAGCACGACCACATCCACGTTCTCCTCCGCGAAATAAACCAGCGCTATCGCCGTTACCAGCTGAAAGAACGTCGGATGGGCCTTCCCCTCTTTCTCCATCTTTTCCGCGGCCACCCGCACTCTCGTACCGATCTGTGCGAAATCCTCCGCTCCGATCTCCTGTCCGTCCACTTGAATGCGCTCCGTATATCGAACCAGGTGCGGAGATGTGTATAGCCCGGTCTTTTTCCCGCTTTGCCGCAGCATGCTGGCAAGGAGCGCGCAGGTGGTTCCTTTTCCATTGGTTCCGGCTACATGCACCACGGGCAATCCTTTTTCAGGATTGCCCAGTTTTTCCATGAGCTGGTACATGTTGCGGAGTCCGTCCTTTTTCCCATACAGACTGACCCCTTCCAGCCACTCGATACATTCTTGATAGTTCAAATCGATGTCCTTCCTCAGCCCAGCCGGCGCAGCTGCTCTTCTACCTGCCGCTGCATCGCCTCATATTTGGCCTTTTTCTTGCGTTCTTCCTCTACCACTGCCTGCGGCGCTTTAGAAACAAAACCAGGATTCTCCAGCTTCTTCGCCGTGCGCTCAATCTCTTTGGCCAGGCGATCCCATTCCTTCTGAAGACGCCCCTTCTCCTTCTCCAGATCCACCAACTGTTCCAGCGGAATGAAAGCCGTCGCCAGATGCAGCGGAATAGAAACTGCTGTCTCGCTGATTCCTGTCATATCGTTCTGCACCTTGACTTCCGAAGCAAACGCCAGTGGTACCAAGAACTCGGCGCCATTCTCGAAGATCCGTCTTGTCGCCGCATCCTCAGACACGAAGATGACCTGGCTCTTCTGCTTCGGCGGCACATTCATCTGTGTACGAATGTTACGAATGCCGCGAATGGCCTCCTTCATTGCCTCTACTTCTTCCGTCTCCTGCGGGAAACTCCAATCCTCCCGGTATTTCGGCCAAGCCGCGTACATGATCGTCTCTTCCTGGGGACGGATATACGAATACAATTCCTCCGTGATGAAAGGCATGTAGGGATGCAGCAGTTTCAACGCGTTGGCTAGTACCGTCACAAGCGTCCACATGGCTGCCGTGCGGTCTGCGCAGGGTTCCTTATAGAGTCTGGCCTTGACCATCTCAATATACCAATCACAGAACTCCTCCCAGAAGAAATGCTCCAGCGCATCGGCCGCGATTCCCAGATCATATTTAACCAGGCTCTCCGTCACTTCCTTAGCCAGTGTGTTCACCTTCGACAGAATCCAGCGGTCGGCCGCCGTCAATTCCTGCGCCGAAAGCTCCTCCGGCAGCTCTTCTTTCTGATTCATCAACACGAACCTTGTCGCGTTCCAGATCTTATTAGCAAAGTTTCGGCTCGCCTCCACCTTCTCATCGTAATACCGCATATCGTTGCCCGGCGCGTTGCCTGTCACCAGCGTGAAACGCAGCGCATCCGCGCCATACTTGTCGATGACCATCAGCGGATCGATCCCATTCCCCAGGCTCTTACTCATCTTACGGCCCTGGCTGTCCCGCACGATCCCGTGCATCAGGACATCCTTAAAGGGCAGTTTACCGGTATACTCCAACCCGGAGAAGACCATACGCGCTACCCAGAAGAAGATGATATCATACCCCGTCACCAGCGCACTGGTAGGATAATACCGCTTATACATCTCGGTCTCTTCCGGCCATCCCAGCGTAGAAAAGGGCCACAACGCGGAGCTGAACCAGGTGTCCAAACAATCCTCATCCTGATACATGTCCGCACATCCGCACTGGGGACACTTTTCCGGCTTCTCATGCGCTACCTCCATGTGACCGCATTTCGGACAGTAGTAGGCCGGAATCCGGTGTCCCCACCAGAGCTGCCTCGAAATACACCAGTCGCGGATGTTCTCCATCCAATGCAGGTAAATCTTACCGTACCGCTCCGGGAAGAACCGGAGTTCCCCGTTTTTCAGCACATCAATCGCGGGCTTCGCCAGTTCATCCATCTTCACGAACCATTGCGGCTTCACCATCGGCTCGACCACGGTATGGCATCTGTCATGCGTGCCCACGTTATGACGATGGGGCTCGATGCTGACAAGCAGTCCCTGCTCCTTCAGGTCTTCCACGATGGCCTTGCGCGCCTCGTAACGATCCATACCGGCATACTTGCCGCCGCGCTCGTTGATCTTACCATCATCCGTCATCACACAGATCTGCTCCAGATTGTGCCGCAGGCCCACCTCGAAGTCGTTCGGATCATGCGCGGGCGTGATCTTCACCGCGCCCGTTCCAAACTCCTGATCCACATAGTCATCGGCAATCACCGGAATCTCCCGGCCCACCAGAGGCAGCACGAGCGTCTTGCCCACGCAGTCTTTGTAACGCGCATCCTGCGGATTCACGGCCACGGCTGTATCGCCCAGGAGCGTCTCCGGCCGCGTCGTAGCGATCTCCACGTATCCGCTGCCGTCTTTATAAGGATATCGGATATGCCAGAAGAATCCATCCTGCTCCTCGTACTCCACCTCCGCATCGGAGATCGACGTCTTACACTCGGGGCACCAGTTGATGATCTTGGAACTCTTGTAGATCCATCCCTTCTTATACAAATAGATAAAGACTTCCTCTACCGCATGGGAAAGCCCCTCGTCCATTGTGAACCGCGTACGGCTCCAATCGCAGGAAGCCCCCAGCTTCTTGAGCTGTTGGATAATCCGGCTCTCGTATTTCTCTTTCCAGGCCCAGGCTCGCTTCATGAAAGCATCCCGTCCGATCTCTTCCTTAGTCAACCCCTCTTTGGCAAGCTGCTCCACCAGTTTGACCTCCGTCGCGATGCTGGCATGATCCGTACCCGGCTGCCACAGCACGTTATAGCCTTCCATCCGCTTATAACGCACCAAGATATCCTGCATCGTCTCATCCAGCGCATGCCCCATATGCAACTGTCCTGTTACATTCGGAGGCGGGATCACAATCGAAAAGTTTTCCTTATCCGGGTCTTCCCCCGCCTTAAAATATCCATTGGCCTCCCACTTTGCGTAGAGTCTGTCTTCTACCTCTTTGGGATCATACTTGCTGGCTAGTTCCTGATTCATCATATGCCTCCTCTTTCTCGCATACGGCCCACCAATGAGCCCTATGATCTGATAGATAAAATAAAAGGCCTCCACCCTCTAAGGGCGGAGACCGCGGTACCACCTTAATTTATCACTCCATGCCCTAACGCGGCAAACGTCCCGAACTACTTGTCTTCCCCCGGGCTGGTGCAGCAAAGCTGCCGAAGCGACCTTCCGAAACCTGAACCTTAAGAACCTCACACCCCATGGTTCTCTCTCTGCAAGGCTGTGTCCCGTACTCCTCTTCTCACCATTTCTCCATAACTATAACGGATTTCAGAAGCGTTGTCAAGATGAATTTGCTAGTTCCTGTAATCTTCTGCCTGGTTCCTTTCCACATCGCCTTCCGTCGATATGATTTCTCTCTGAATCCCTCTTTCAGCCATCTCCTTGATCCTTTCGATTCTTCGATGCATGGAAAATAAAATGGCTTCCATCCGTTCCTCTTCTATATATGCTCCGATACGGCGCATCCAGGCATCCAGGCCGCATAGCGCCTCAAAATCAATCCAGTCAAAAGATGACACCAGGTTCAGCTGATCTTCATGGCGCTTTTTAAAGGGTTTGCAGAGAATCCCCGTACCACTTCGAATCTGCTGTGCCGTCTTATCGTATCCCAGCGCCGAACCGCTGTCATATATCGGAGCAAATCCAATCCAGGAAAGTGACGCGACATCCCGCAGCAGTCCAAAATTGCTCAGATGACGATCCTCATTCGCCAGAATATAATCCAGTACGATCATCTGGTCCAGATCGGGAATGACGCTTGGAGCTCCTAACACCTCACAGCAATTCACGAAATGCTGATATACCGAGGTGCTGCTGGCTTTTTTTTGCGTTTGCATGATTCGCCATGCACTGACAAGCTCCGTATCTTGTGTCACAAAATCTTCACAGAGACTATAGGGCTTTCCATCTCTCATCACCAACGTATACGGAACATGGCGGATCCCTAGCCTATCCATCACTTCCGATGCCACAACTTCCGCAAAAGGCTGCTGAAAATACGGTGGACTCCCACCCTTCAGCAAATATGGTCTCTTGTCAATCCATTCCCAGCGCTTTTTCAGGTAGCCATCTGTCGTAGAATCCGGAGAATGCAGATCCACCGCGCCTTTCATCTCCCGCTGTCCCATTAAAGCATTCCCCACATCTTCGGAAAAGGCATGCGCAAAGAAATTTTTCTCCTTCCAGGTGAAATGGCTCCCTTCCGGTCGTATCCAATACGCATCGGATACGCTCATTCCCAGACTCTGAAGTGAAAGCATAGCAGGATTCGCAATCTGAAGATCAGAAAGCGCCTCCGGCACGCCCTCTCGGTAGAGCGGAATCCTGCGATCCGCCCACCACTCGTTCAACGCCGTACGGTCCGCTATCCCCCGGCGTATCGGCACTCCCACCGGCATGCGTTCTGCTTCCCATACCTGATAAATCTTCTGAATCCTTCCTGTTGTTTCCTCGATTTCCAGATCCGCCACAACGATATCTTGCTGCATCAGACTGTATTTCATCCGGCTCATCCCTCCCTTCCTTGATCCTAGTATAATCAAAATTCGGAGGGACGTCAACGGGGTTTTCTCATTAGTCGCTCCACGGAAATTGTTACATCGCCTCGAAACCAATGAGAAATCCTGGGGTTTTCTCATTAGTCGCTCCACGGAAATTGTTACATCGCCTCGAAACCAATGAGAAATCCTGGGGTTTTCTCATTAGTCACCCACGGAAATTGTTACATCGCCCATGTACTAATGAGAATCCAAGAGGACCCTCTCCCTTTCTTTTCAGGAATTTGCACAATCAGATTGTTTTTTTCTCCTCTTTGTGATATGATGACCTTAAACAACATTACGAGGAGGCGACGCCTATGACCATCGAGATCATCCCAGAGGGACTCTGGTATCATGGATCTCCCATACGGTTATCCGAATTGCGCACTGGCAGTACGATCACACAGTGGCGCGCACTGGCCGAAGCATTCTCGCATAAGCCGCATTCTCTTTGCTATGACGATATGGGCAGGATCGAGCATGATGGACAGGAAAAGGGATATCTATACGTCATTGATGAACCCATAGAAGTCGGACAAGATATATACCCTCATCCTCGATCAACAATGGATACAAATGCAGAATTTCTAACAAAACGTCCTCTGCGCGTTAAGCTCATTGCCAAGTTGTGAGCTATTGCTGGGAGGTATGGATGCTATGAAGTATAAAGTTTCCCTACATGATTTATTCTGTACGTACTTTTTCTCCTATCCTTTCTTTGCCGTAGCCATCTATGCTCTGATCACCATAACAGGCAATTCACTGCATTATCTCTTGGTTCATGCCATGCTCTGGATCCCCGGCTATCTGTACTGGCTGCGAGAACATGCGGATCGATTTCCCAATCACGGTTCACTGGTGGCACTTCACTTGCCCATCTTTCTCATGTTTCTCCCCTACCTCTTGCTGGGATGGACGAACACATTCTTCGTGATCTTGCCTCTGCTCCTCTTCCTTTTCTTTTTCTCGCTATCCATGCTGACCACAGGAATGCGGCTTACCATCACATCGGGATCCCTGGCGCTCTTCGGCGCGCTCTTTCTCGTTCTTTTCTTCAATACGCAATCTGATGATCTCCGCTTCTATCTGACTCTGACGGTAGCTGTTCTGATTCTTCTCTATTGGACGGATCTCCATTATACTCACGTGGATGCCCTTCTGGATCATTCTTCCTCTGTCCTGCATCAGAATGAAAAATACACTCGCAGACGCAGCCACTCTCTATTTCTTGCTACCTGTCTCTGTACTCTGATACTCGCCCTTGTCTCGATTTTTCTAGGATTGGATGAAGGACTCGGATATTTGATCACTCCTGTATTACAGACTGCGCAGCACCTCTTTCGCCGCGTCTTTCCTCTGGCAGAAGATGTAGATGAGCCGCTCCCTTTTGATGATCCTGCATGGTTCCAGCCTCAGGGACGCAAATGGTGGGAAGAATTGCGAAATGGACATGAATCCGTCTTCTGGCAATCCATGGAATATCTCATATTTCTTCTATTTGCCATACTTCTGATTCTTCTTATCGTCTGGTTCTTCCGCCGCATGCGAAGGAAATATGCTCCGTCCGTTGTGTCAAAGGAAACTGCCTACCATGAAGAAAAAGATCTATACGTCGAAAATCTGACATCTGTGAAGCCCTCCATCCGCATCATAGATTCTTCCAATGCTCGCAAGGTTCGGCGGCTCTATCAGAAAACCGTAGAGAAGAAGATCAACGCGGGGCTTCCCATCACCCCCGATAAAACCCCCGGTGAAATTCGTCAGATGGTTGATACTTCGGGGTTTAATCAGTTGACATCTTTATATGAAAAGGCCCGTTATACCGAAGAACCCATCTCTTCTCAAGAACTGAGGGAGATCGGACGACACCACTCCGAATAAAACACGAAGGCGTCCTTCAAGTCCATACAAACTTGGAGGACGCCCTTTTGTCTTACAAGATTTTGCCTGTTTCAGGCGGTCTCCTGGAACTGGGAGTTATAGAGCTCCGCATACGCACCGCCTTTAGCCAGCAGCTCGTCATGTGTTCCCTGCTCTACCACATCGCCGTCTTTCAGGAAAAGAATCCAGTCCGCGTTGCGAATCGTGGACAATCTATGCGCGATAATAAAGCTGGTACGGCCTTCCATCAGATGATCCATCGCCTCCTGAATCTGAATCTCCGTCCGGGTATCTACCGAACTGGTCGCCTCATCCAGGATCAGAATCTTATTATTGGCCAGAATGGCTCTCGCAATCGTCAGAAGCTGTTTCTGCCCCTGAGAAATATTGGTAACTTCTTCATTCAGCACCATCTGGTAGCCGCCTGGCAGCGTCTGAATAAAGTGATGCACCTTCGCCGCCTTCGCCGCCTCGATCACTTCTTCATCTGTGGCATCCAGTCTGCCGTAGCGAATGTTCTCCATGATCGTACCATTAAAGAGCCATGTATCCTGCAGTACCATGCCAAAGGCCTCTCGCAGTTCGCTGCGATCAAACGCCGGCAGCGGATATCCATCAATGCGTATTTCACCGCCATTCAGGTCATAGAACCGCATCAGGAGCTTTACAATCGTCGTCTTTCCCGCGCCGGTAGGTCCTACAATCGCGATCTTCTGCCCATTTTTCACCTTCACACTGAAATCATGAATGATGATTTTATCGGGACGATAGCCAAACTGCACATGATCGAACTCCACATTGCCGGAGAGATCCTCAATCCTCACATTCCGACGTTCCCCCGTGGCAGGATCCACTATCGAGGCGTGTTCTTTAGCCTTCTGCTCCTCCTCTGGCTCTTCCAGGAACTCAAATACTCGCTCTGCCGCTGCCACCGCAGACTGCAGCATATTCGATACCTGCGCCATCTGTCCGATCGGCTGCGTAAACTGCCTCACATACTGAATAAAGGACTGAATGTCTCCGACACGGATCGTACCCTGAATACTCAGATATCCACCTACTACAGCAACCGCAACGTATCCGATATTCCCTATAAAATTCATCACTGGCTGCATGAGACCAGACAAGAACTGGGACTTCCACGCAGACTCGCACAGTACATCATTGACCTTGGTAAAATCCTGTTGTGCTTGTTCTTCCCGACAGAACAGCTTAATGACATTATGACCGCCAAAAACCTCTTCTACCTGCCCATTCACATGCCCCAGATATTCCTGCTGCTTGCGGAAGAATCGCTGAGACTTGCTCACAATCAGCATGACCAGCACGCCCGATACGGGTAAAATCAGTACCGCGATCAGTGTCATGAGCGGGCTGATGCTCATCATCATGCAGAAGATTCCGATGATCATCGCCACTGAACTGATTAGCTGAGTGATCGTCTGCGACAAACTTTGCCCCAGAAGATCCACATCGTTTGTGATACGGGACAGGATCTCCCCATAGGTTCTCTGATCATAATAATTCATCGGCAGCCGATGCATCTTATGAGATAACTCCTTACGCATCTGATACGCGATTTTCTGGGAAATGGTGGACATAATAAAGCCCTGTATCCAGTTAAACAGCGCGCTGATGGCATACAACCCTAATAGCATCAACAGGGTGAACCCGATGGCCTCAAAGTCAATGCCCAGACCGCCGTCCACCTTATCCATCATCCCCGCAAAGATGTCGCTGGTGATATTTCCCAAAAGCTTGGGGCCGAAAATATTGAATACAGTGCTTCCTACCGTAAAGATCAGGGCGATGAAAATTCCCACCTTAAAACGTCCTATATAATGGATCAGTTTCTTGACGGTTCCCTTAAAATCCCTCGCCTTCTCAGCCGGTACGCCGCCGCCATGACGCATGGGACCTCTGTGCATTCCTTTCTCACTCATGGCGAACCTCCTTTCCTGAACCCGTCAGCTCTTCCTGGGAGAGCTGACTCTGCGCGATCTGCCGATATATTTCGTTATGAGCTAACAGCTCCTCATGGGTGCCTTCGCCCACAATCTTTCCTTCATCCAGCACCAGGATTTTATCCGCATGAAGGATGGTGTTGATTCTCTGCGCTACGATGACCACAGTCGCCTGCGATACCTTGGAAGAAAGCGCCTGACGCAGTTTGAAATCGGTCTTATAATCCAGGGCGGAGAAGCTATCATCAAATACATAGAGCTTCGGATTTTTCGCGATGGCACGCGCAATCGACAACCGCTGCTTCTGTCCGCCAGAGACATTGGTTCCTCCCTGCGCAATCGGCGCTTCAAACCCTTCCGGCTTCTCTTCTATAAAATCGAGCGCCTGCGCGATTTCTGCCGCCTCGCGAATCTGAACTTCCGATGCATCCTGCGCACCAAAACGCAGATTGGAGTCGATCGTCCCACTGAACAGCACGCCCTTCTGCGGAACATATCCGATACTCCCGCGCAGTTCATGAAGATCCATATTCCGCACATCCACACCGTCAATCGTAATCCGTCCCTTTGTTACATCAAACAGCCTGGGAATCAATTGTACCAGCGTCGATTTTCCGCTGCCCGTACTGCCGATAATGGCCGTCGTCTGTCCCGGCTCCGCTGTAAAATTCATATCCGTCAGGACATCTTCATCACTGCCCGGATAGCGAAAGGACACGTGATCGAAAACAATTCTTCCACTGTGCCTAGCTACCTGCTCTGGATGTTCCGGATTCTCAATTTTCGTCTCACTATCCAGTACTTCCTGGATTCGTTCTGCCGCAACGGCCGCACGGGGTAGCATAACAGAAACCATAGTGATCATCAGAAATGCCATCACGATCTGCATGGTATAAGTAATAAATGCCATCATATCTCCTACTTGCAGAGTTCCCATGTCGATGCCATGCGCACCGACCCACACGATCAGTACCGTAATGCCGTTCATGACAAACATCATCGCAGGCATCATCAGCGCCATCGTCCGGCTGGTAAAGAGCTGGGTCTTCATCAGATTCCGGCTAGCGCCATCAAACCGCTTTTCCTCATATTTCTCCCGGCTGAACGCACGAATCACCGACGTACCCGTCAGGATCTCTCTGCTGACCAGGTTCAGACGGTCTACCAGCTTCTGCATGATCTTAAACTTTGGCATGGCAACCGCCATCAAGACCGCGACCAGCGCCAACACCGCAACGACCGCCACCACAATGATCCACTCCATATGCGTCCGTGTCTGCAATACCTTCAGGATCCCGCCAATTCCCAGAATCGGCGCGTAAATGACCATACGGAACATCAGCATTAACACCATCTGAACCTGCTGTACGTCATTGGTACACCGAGTAATCAGGGAAGAGGTGGAAAACTGACTCATCTCTTCATTGGAAAAAGAAACCACCTTATGGAATATTCGGCTTCGCAAATCTCTGCTGGTACGCGCCGCCATACGCGAAGACAGGAATGCCACTGCGATCGTAAAAAGCATGCCCAGAAGCGCCAGTCCCAGCATCTGAAGGCCTACGCCGCCCAGATAGCCCATCTGTGTTCCTTCCATATCCATGCCCATCTGCGCGTATTCATCCTTCACAAATGCGACGCCCATGGAGGATAGCATCGTATCTCCCATATTTCCCATTTCTTCTATAATGCCTTCTTTGATCGCCTGCAACGCTTCATCCGGCAGCATAGCTAGAACCTGATTCGGGTCTGTGTCCGCACTCAACCCCATCTGTTCCAGGACGCTCTCCCGCATCGCCTGTGCCTCTTCGCCCTCGGAACGGAGTGTCAAGAAAACGGTTTCCGCCGGTAGCAAGATCTCTTCGATCTCCTCCCGGTTCTCTCCTTCCAGGACATAAACCCCTTCCGTCCCGGCTGCTGGATACTCTTTCAGAATATCGTCTTTCGCCTCTCCGGCTCCATACAGCACATAGGCCTCCTGCACTGTCTGACGTTCCTGTTCATTCAAAAACCGCATTAAAAGTTCCATCGTCTCCTGACGCATCACCTCGGGTGCTTCGGTTTCGATACCTCCATTCTGAATCCCTACATCCACAATATTGGAAGTATACTGCGGCAGCGCCAGCTCACATGTTGCCTGCCCCACCAATAGCGCGATGATGATGAGCATAGATGCCCAGTATTTCTTCGCGAACTTAAGTATTCTGATCATGTTTTACCTCCCCTATATAATCCTCAAAAAAGCCTTCTATCTTTCGCAAGACTTTTTCAAAGCCACCTAGTTCCATGCCTGCCATCGCCGTCAATAAGCCGTGCTGCAGCTTGGATACAGCCGGCGTTACTTCCTTTAGCTTATCCTTACCCTTCTGTGTCAGTTCCATACAGATTTCACGTCGGCTATTGGGTGATTCCGAACGCAAAACAAATCCTTGCTCTTCCAGCACCCGCAGAATCTTTGTAATCGCTGGCCGACTTAGACGCATCATACAGGCCGCTTCCGATGGATGCAGCTCTACATTCCGTTCTACATACCGAAGCAGCGTGTATTGGCTGAATCCCAGTTCGAACTGTCGGCAGGTCATCTCCATGCTTCGTATCATATTCCTTAACATGAAGAACATACGATATACGTCTTCCTCTGCTTGTTTTTCCTGTACTGTCAGTCCTTCCAGTGTCAAAAAATTCCACACGCTCCCTCCTCTCCTTCCTTTTCGAACTATTCAAGGGTTAATTATACAGATCTCTTTTCCTCCTGTCAATCGAAAAATTGTAAAATATCTATGTCGTTCCCCAGAGGGATCCCCAGCAAAAAACCTGTCTATTCTTTTGAATAGACAGGTTAAACTCAAAATTTGATGGGAAATAATATTTTTAAGAATGCCCGTTGAGAATATTGACGGCTATCAAAATTATAATACCGGCGCTGTTGTCTGCCGTCGTACAGCTCAAAACCATGCTGCGAAACATGTATCGTATACCCCAGTTTCCGCATGACCATATAGAGCGCCAGCTCCCATTCGGATCTGTCCGCGAGAACACCGTCGGCAATTTCATCATACATCCAGGCAAACTCTGTATAGTCGAAGTCATCTTCCAAAAACCCCGACCACAAATCCATTTTCTGCTTAAAACTCAATAAGCCCAAATAATCGCTGTCCGTCGCGTCCTCCGATATGCGTCCATAACAAAAACAACAGCCCTGACAGGTAAACGGAACTTTTTCCTCTTCCAAGAACCTGTTACAGTCCCAATCCACAGCTACGATCCCCTTCTCCCACTGTACCGCTCGAAACAGTATCTGCAGCCTCTCAGCCTGCTCTGGGGACTCGCACTGTATTCTCAGACACAAGGACTGGATCATTGCAGCCGGTCGGCCGGATATGGTCTTTTGTACCACTGAAAAATGGTCTCCCTGCTGCTCGAGATTCATCCACACCGTTTCCTGCGTAGAGGCTACTATGCCAAATATGTGTATCTTCCATCTGGCATGGAGAGTCGAAATCGATTCTCCATAGTCCTGCCAGAAGTCTTCTTCCATAAATACCAGATCGTTAAAAAGCACATATAGTACATCCTTCTCTTCCATCATTCCATGGTAAACAGAAGGAGAAAACTGTGCCCAGTCACTGATTTGACTAAGCAGTTCCCAAAGCCGTCCTGCCGTAACATCTGTCTCACGATTCGAAACCGCAAGAGGCGTCTGTTTCGCCTTCTGAAAGAAATGCATATTGACCATATCCGCCGCCCCTTTTATCAGATAATTCCCATCTGCTGAGCAATCTCTATATTAACGCCAAGCACATTCACAGTCTCTTCCCCGAAAATACCCAGCATCTTGCCTTCCGTATTTCTCTCCACAATCTCTCTCACGACAGATTCCTCCAGACCGGACGCCATTACAATACGATCAATCTGAATCTCTGCGGATGCCGGAGAGATATGAGGATCCAATCCGGAACCGGACGCCGTAAGCAAATCCGTCGGAATATCTTCTCTCTTTACATCCGGATTCTTAGCCAGAAAGGCTTCGATATCCGCTTCCACACGCTCTGCCAATGCGGGATTGGAAGGAGCATAGTTATTGGATCCGGAAGCAAGTCCGGCAAACTCGCTTCCGTCATTGTAATACTGGTTTCCTTCTTCATCTTCTACATATACATTATAATGATAGGCAGAAGGACGGCTCCACATATAATAGTCCTTGGTGAACTCCTGTCCCACATGCTCTGCTCCGACGGTCTGACCATTGACCGTAATCAGGCTTCCGTCGGCCTGATGCGGGAAAAACAGGGAAGACAATCCTGTCAGCAAACAGGGAAAGAGAAGTCCACAGATCAACATCAATACAATCGTGACCAGGAACATCTGCCGAAATCCATGCAGGAATTTTTTTACAGATTCTTTCATAATATAGACATCCTTTCTTAAAACCCAATCATCGTAAGTAACGGCGCGATCAGCATATCAATGATCTTAATACCGATAAACGGCGTGATGATGCCTCCTACTCCGTAAATCAACATATTCCTCGCAAGCATCTTACCAGACGACATCGGACGGTATTTTACGCCCTTCATCGCCAGCGGAATCAGGCACGGAATAATGAGCGCGTTAAAGATGAGCGCTGACAAAATCGCGCTATAGGGCGTCGTAAGACCCATGATATTCAAAACGCCTAATTGCGGGATCGCCATCATGAACATAGCGGGAATGATCGCAAAATACTTCGCAATATCGTTCGCAATCGAGAACGTCGTCAGGCTTCCTCGAGTAATCAAAAGCTGCTTGCCGATCTCTACCACTTCCAAGATCTTTGTCGGGTCAGAATCCAGATCTACCATGTTAGCCGCTTCCTTAGCCGCTGTCGTACCACTGTTCATCGCAAGACCCACATTTGCCTGCGCCAGTGCCGGCGCATCGTTGGTTCCGTCACCGGTCATGGCTACGATCTTTCCCTCCGCCTGTTCCTTCTTTATCACATCGATCTTGTCTTCCGGTTTACACTCGGCAATGAAGCCATCCACGCCCGCTTCCTTAGCAATCGTCGCCGCAGTCAGCGGATTATCGCCAGTACACATGATCGTCTTAATTCCAATGGCACGAAGACGCTCAAATCTCTCGACCATGCCGGGCTTTACCGTATCTTTAAGATAAATGACGCCCAGGATCCGATTATTTTCACATACCGTCAGCGGAGTACCGCCAAGACTTGAAATCTTATCTACCTGATCATGCAGATCGGCCGGAATTACACCTCCCTGCATCTTGACATACTGCTCAATCGCCTCCGCCGCACCTTTGCGGACCTTAGTTCCGTCCGGCAGATCTACGCCACTCATACGAGTCTGCGCGGTAAACTCTATAAAGTTTGATCCTGCTGTCTCCTGGCTCTTATCTCCCAAATGACGGGCAAGTTCCAATGTAGACTTTCCTTCCGGTGTCTCATCATGCAGACTAGTCAGGGCCGCACAACGAATCAAATCGCTGCGGTTTGCCCCACCTACAGGGAAGAAATCTGCCGCTAGACGGTTTCCGTATGTAATGGTTCCTGTCTTATCCAGAATCATCGTATCTACGTCGCCACAGGCCTCTACGGCTTTGCCGGACATTGCGATCACATTGAAACGGGTTACACGGTCCATACCGGCAATACCAATCGCAGACAGAAGGCCACCGATTGTTGTCGGAATCAGACAAACCGCCAATGCGATCAACGTGGACGTCTGCAACTGAACGCCTGAATAAATACCAATCGGATACAGCGTTACAATAACAATCATAAAAATGATAGTCAAAGAAACCAGCAGCGTATTCAGCGCGATTTCGTTCGGCGTCTTCTTTCTGGAAGCGCCTTCTACCAGCGCGATCATCCGATCCAGGAAGCTATTGCCGGGTTCGGAAGTAATCTGAATCTTGAGCCAGTCAGAAACCACCGTCGTACCACCTGTTACGGAACAGAAATCTCCGCCGGATTCTCTTACAACGGGCGCAGACTCTCCGGTAATCGCAGATTCATCCACAGACGCGATTCCTTCGATGACCTCTCCATCTCCAGGGATAATCTCTCCGGCAGATACCATAACGATATCGCCCTTCTTCAATTCGCTGGACAGAATTATCTTTTCAGTTCCATCCGGCATCAGCAAATGCGCCTGCGTATCCTTCTGCGTTTTCTTCAGGCTGGCTGCCTGTGCTTTGCCTCTGCCTTCCGCCACGGATTCCGCAAAATTCGCGAAAAGAACCGTAACAAACAGGACGATGCAAACAATAATATTATACAACCTCAGATTGGTTCCGTTCGCCACGTCTCCAAACAAACTGGGGAAGAAAGACAAAATTAAAGTAATGATACAACCGACTTCCACTACGAACATGACAGGATTTTTCATCATGTACAGGGGATTCAGTTTTGTAAAGGAGCCGACGATCGCCTGACGGAATATTTCCGGCGTAATCAGCTTCTGCTTTTTCTTGCTCATAAAGGTTCCTCCTTATGCCCAAAGAGTCAGATGTTCTGCAACGGGGCCGAGAGCCAGCGCTGGGAAAAACGTCAGCGCCGCAAAGATATAGACCACAAACACCAAGATAATCGCAAAACTAAAGGTATCTGTATGCAGTGTTCCCGCAGATTCATTCACAAATTTCTTCTTCATCAAGGATCCCGCAATCGCCAGCTGAATGACAATGGACAGATATCTGCCGAAGAACATCGCAAGACCCGTTGTAATATTCCAGAACAGGGTGTTGTCCGCCAGTCCTTCAAATCCTGAACCATTGTTTGCCGCCGAAGAGGAATACTCATACAATACCTGAGATAATCCATGGAACCCCGGATTTGTGATTCCTTCTAGTCCCGCCTGCGTCCCAACCGCCAGCGCGGAGAAGGACAAGATCAGGAATGGATGAATAATGATACAAAGAGCTGTCAGCTTCATCTCGCGCCCCTCGATCTTCTTACCCAGATATTCCGGCGTACGTCCAATCATCAATCCACAGATGAATACCGCAAGAATTGCGTACATAATCATATTCATCAAACCGACGCCTTTACCGCCGAATACGACGTTCAGCATCATATGCAGCAGCGGGATCATACCGCCGAGCGGCGTCAGCGTATCGTGCATGTTATTGACAGTACCCGTTGTAAAGGACGTTGTCGTCGTCGTAAACATCGCGGACTGCGCGATACCGAATCTCACTTCTTTTCCTTCCATGCTTCCCATGGACTGGTTCAAGCCCACATCCGCCAGCGCGGGATTACCCTGGCTCTCCGCCCAGAAGCATACGCCAAGACCAATCAGGAAGATGATACCCATTGCCAGGAAAATGCTCCGTCCCTCACGTCCGTACATCCATACGGTCGGATTTCTGCGAACGGTTTTCTGACTCTTTTCCGCATTCAGAACCTTCTTCCGATCCCGTACCATCTTACCAAAGGTAATGACGCACGCACCCGGAAGCAGCATCATGGAATACAGCTCGATCAGGTTGGAGAGAATCGTCGGGTTCTCAATCGGTGTACTGGAGTTCGCGCCCAGGAAACCGCCGCCGTTTGTCCCCAAATGCTTAATAATTTCCAATGCCGCGACAGGTCCCATTGCGATGACCTGCTTCGCGCCTTCGATCGTATCTACCACTACATTTCCAGAGAAATTCTGTGGAACTCCCTGCCATACCAGCAGTAAACCGCCGATAATGGAGAATGGAATCAGCACACGGGTTGTGATACTAACCAGATCCACAAAGAAGTTTCCCACATGCTTCGAAGACTTTCCTGCCAATCCTCTGATAAACGCGATACAAGCCGCGTATCCACTTGCCGCAGATACAAACATCATAAATATGATGACCAGCATCTGTGAAAGATAAGACAGGCCGGACTCACCGGAATAATGCTGAAGGTTTGTATTGGTCATAAAGCTGATGATCGTATTGAAAGAAAGGGATTCTTCCATGGCTCCAATGCCATTTGGATTAAACAGCCCAATGCTCTGAATCCGTAAAATCAAATATCCTACAAAAATCATCACTGCATTGGTTCCTAACAGAGCCACTGCATATTTTTTCCAGCTCATCCCTTTTTCGGGGTGTATTCCGCTGATCTTATATATAGCGCCATCTACGCGGTCAAACACCGGATCCGCGAATGTGTGCTTTCCGGCGGCAATATGATATACATAGATTCCCACCGGAACTACCATTATCAAATAGATGATAATGGTCAGTATAAGCTGCAACATATTACTTTCCTCCTGCCACTTGTTTTAAAATTTTTCCGGATGAACTAATGCGTAAACTAGATATCCACCCAACAATAAAACAACAACTCCAAGAATGATCATGATCTATCCTCCTCATTCATTCACATCCACCTGTTTATGACACCAGCCAATCAACAGATAAACCAGTCCAACGCAGCCCGCCAGAACCGCAACCATGATGACATCCATCATAATTATCTCCTCCTTTGCTTTTTGCATGGATCATTATAATGGTTTTATCATGAAATTGGTCTTAACATTTCAGACTCGGTATAAAGGTTGTATTAAGTTTTCATAAACGACAGGCTCTGCACGCTTCTTCCTGCCAAGTCATAAAAAAGGATATGCCATCCGTCGGATGAAACATATCCTTTTGCCTTACTGCCTTATCATGCGGTACCCCACGCCAATATGCGTCTGTATATATTGAGGATCCGAAGGATCTTTCTCTATTTTCTTGCGCAGAGTTGCCATAAAGACCCGCAGGGATGGAATGTCCGCCGCTAGAGCGCTTCCCCATACCTCTTTCAAAATATAATTATGCGTCAGAACTTTACCCGTGTTTTTGGCAAGCACACATAGAAGCTTATACTCGATCGGAGTCAGATGGATCTCTTTCTCTCCCATGTATACGCATCCGCCCGCATAATCGATCATCAGACTTCCATTCTGATACGTTTCTGTCTGCACAGTTCTGCCCTCTGCACGGTTGCGTCGCAACGCTACTCTAAGCCTCGCCAGAAGCTCATCGATACTGAACGGCTTCGTCAGGTAATCATCAGCGCCAGCGTCGAGCGCCTCCACCTTATCCTGATCCTCGCTCCGCGCGCTGACTACGATAATCGGCACATTGCTCCATCCTCTGATCTTTCGAATGATGTCGACACCGTCCATGTCGGGCAATCCCAAATCTAGAATCATCACATCCGCGTTATAGGAGAGCGCATCCATGATGGCGCTCGTTCCATTTTTAGCCGTATGATACTGATAATCCTGCGTTTCCAGCGTCGTCCGAATGAGATTCGTAATCGCCGGATCATCTTCCACCACCAATACTTTTGGTTTATACATAATTAAGGTTCACCTCTTCCAAGGGTAATGTAAATTTAAATATCGCTCCATGCGGCGTATTATCGCTCACCGAAATTTCCCCTCCATGGGCCTCTACAATGGATTTGCACAAACTGAGTCCAAGTCCCATGCCACGGCGATTATCGGCCTTCCCAATGCCTGCCGTATAGAACATGTCAAATAGATGCTTCTTGGCTTCGTCCGAAATACCAGGGCCATCATCGGAAATACATACGCATACCTTGTCTTTTTCCTTTTTGGCTGACAGATGAATATGCGATCCCTCCGGCGTATATTTAATTGCGTTATTAACAATATTGACAATGACCTGTATGATCAGCCGCACATCCATTTTCGCCATCAGAAGCTCATCGGAAAGTTCTGTCGTAATATGGTAATTGACCGATTTTCGATCCACATGTGATATAGCCTCACGAAATACGTCATCCATCAGCTCTGCATTCATTTGCAGATGCATGGTTCCGTTTTCTATTCTTGTAATCGACAGCAAATTCTCCATCAGGTCAACAAGCCATATGGAATCATCATAAATAGAATTATATATTTCCTGTTTTTTATTCTCATCCAATGAGATACTCTTTTCCATCAGCACAGCAGCATTTCCACTGATACTGGTCAGCGGAGTCCTGAGATCATGAGAAATTGCCCGGAGCAGATTGGATCTCAGTCGTTCCCGTTGCGTTTCCATCTCAATCGCCTGTTTTTCCGCTCGCAATCTGCGGCGTTCCAGAATCAATCCACACTCGTTCAATATGGAAATCATCAGGTTCTTCTCAAATACATCCAAGAGCGGATAGTATTTGACGGGAATCCCGATCACACCCATGACTTCCTGATTTCCCCGCACCGATAAGTACAGGTTCTGCGCATGAGACAGCGTATTCGTCGTCGCACCGGCATGTTTATTGTTTTTTACAACCCAGTCCGCGACCCCCATCTCTTCATCTGTCATCTTCCCCATCAGCCTCTCTGTTTCTGAAGAAGGCGTGACTCGAAACGATAGCTCTTTCCCTTTTACCGAAAGTGAATACAAAATCGGACGGTCCAGAAGCGCTCCCACCTGTTCCGCCGCAATCTGAATAATCTCCTGTTCATCGCGGCCCTGCTGCAGTTTCTGATTACTGTTGATCAAAAGCTCCATATAATAGGCTCTCTGCGCAGACTGACTGGCCTGCCGCTTCACGCGGTTCGCTAAAGAACTGGAGATGACGCTTGCTACCAGCATAACAAGAAAAGTGATCGGATAATCCGGCGCGTTTGCAGTCAGCGTAAACCGCGGCATTGTAAAAAAGAAATTAAATGCGAACACACTCAGTAAAGACGCAAGTATTCCATATATATATCCCCTCGTCCAGATTGTCGTAAGCAGAACGCCCAGAATATACACCGTAATTATATTCGCTTCCCGAATCCCCAGGAAATCAAAACCAAAACTGATCACCGTCGCCGCCAGCGTAATCAGCAGCACCTTAAGCAGATCTGTCCAGCTGAACTGCTGTTCTTTCTTACGAAACAGGAAAAACTTCTTCTCATAAGACGGCTCCGTATCCGGGATAATATAGATATCAATATCACCGACCAGCTGTGTGAGCCTGTCAGATAATGTCTTTCTCTTCATCAAAACTCTGGGTCTCTGGTTCGTCCGCCCCAACACAATCTTTGTAATGCCGCTGACCTTTGCGTATTCGGCAATCTGAACAGCCGGATCGTCCCCATATACTGTAGTAATCTGCGCCCCCAGCTGCTCCGCGAGGCGCAGATTATCCCGCAGGCCCTTGAGAGCCTTATCTTTCATATCCTTTGTCTGGGCTGTCTCCACATACAATGCTGTAAAACTGCTGTGAAAAGCTTCCGCCATTCGAGCCGCCGTACGAATGACCTTTTTATTGGAAGGCGCTCCTGACAAACAAACTAGGATATGCTCTCCCGCTTTAAACGTCTTCTCGTTTCCTACCTTCTGCACCTTCCGGCTCAACCGGTCCGCCGTACGTCGCAGCGCGATTTCGCGCAGTGCTATCAAATTGCTCTTTACAAAAAAATGATCCAATGCGCGCGACGCTTGTTTTTTCTTGTATATTTTCCCTTCCTGAAGCCTGCGGATCAAATCGTCGGGTTCAATATCCACAAGCTCCACCTGATCCGCCGAATCGAATACAGAATCTGGTATCCGCTCACTGACTACTATATGCGTAATGGACTCCACCATATCATTCAACGATTCCAGATGTTGCACATTCACTGTCGTATATACGTCGATCCCGGCATGAAGCAGCTCTTCCACATCCTGATATCGTTTCGCATGACGGCATCCCGCCGCGTTGCTGTGTGCCAGTTCATCCACAAGCAGAATCTGCGGGTGGCGTTTCAGCGCGGCATCAAGGTCAAACTCCTTCAGCTCGATTCCTCTGTAATTCACAGTTTTCATCGGAAGCTGCTCCAGCCCGTCCAAAAGAGCCAACGTATCTGGCCGAGTATGCCTCTCAATATAACCAACTACCACATCTATGCCCTGCTTGCTGGCATTATGAGCTGCCTCCAACATAGTATACGTCTTTCCCACTCCGGCGGCATAGCCGAAGAAAATCTTTAGGTGTCCCTGCCGCTGTTCCTCCGACTGCGGCGGATATTCGGTTTCCCTATTTTCCATCATCAACCCACCCAATTTATTTTTTCACAGTATACCACATCTCGTCTTCTTACTCTCTAAAGAAAACGCTCTGTGTATTAAGATTGCATTAAGAAAATAACGCCGCCTGAAATGGCAGCGTTATTCTATCTGATATTTACGCGGCTGTACTCTCCTCGCCCGCTTCTGTCGGCAGATTCGTATTGGTATCGGTGATGGAATCGAGCGTAATGCTGATCTTCAGCACATTCTGAGAATCCCGATTTCGAATTACCTCCACCTCTACCGTATCTCCTCCATGCAACGTCGCTAGGATATCGTTCAAAGAATTTTCATCCGTCAAGGCAATTCCATTCACCGATGTAATCACATCTCCCACTTCGAGTCCCGCGCGTTCCGCAGCGCCTCCGGCTTCCAACTGATAAATAAATAAACCGCTCGGCACTCGGTACAACTCCGCCCGCTCTTTATCAATAAAACTAGAGCTTATGATGCCGATAGATGCTCGCTCTATCGATCCGCTCTCGAAAATCTTGTCCACGACTTCCTTCGCACGATTGATGGAGATCGCGAATCCCAACCCCTCTGTTGCATCGCTTCGAATGCCGGCGGAATTGATGCCGATCACCTCGCCGTTTTTATTAAACAGCGCACCGCCCGAATTTCCTGGATTCAGCGCCGCATCCGTCTGAATCACATTCAGCACCCGATCCTCAATCTCGAACTCCTGATCGACACCTGTTACAATACCTACTGTCGTTGTATGCGCCATATTTTGGCTGTACGGACTTCCTATGGCAATCGCAAGATCCCCCTTGCGCACGGTATCGCTGTCGCCCAGTGTCGCGACCTTCAACCGATTCAAAATCTCATCGGAAAGCTCCGACTTATTCACATAAATAACAGCCAGGTCGTTTGAAACGCTTTCTCCTACCAGGTATACCGGCGCTGTGGTCTCCTCATCAAAGTACAGATACGCCTCTTCCGCGCCTTCCAATACATGCGCGTTAGTTAGAATGTACAATCGGTCATTCTCCTCGCGGAAGATCACACCCGACCCCAGCGCAGAATACTCTTGCACGTAGCTCTGTCCAAAAATCGTCTGTACATCCTGCTGTGCGCGCGTGATAATCACGACAACCGCATCCTTTACCTCTTCCGTTACCTGCTTAACCTGTTCTCCGACCAGAGGATTCGCCAAAAGATTCTGATCGGAATTTCCAGTATACCCATTATCTTTCAACATATAAGAGGCGCCGTCGTGATTTGTTTCCTGCGGCTGTTTCGACAAAGTATAACCCACGCCAAAAGAACCGCCGATCACAGCGCCAATCAATAAGCAACATAGCACCCATTTCAGACCTCGCCCAAAGGTCATCTTTTTGCCTTCCATACTCTCTATCTCCTTTCCAGAGCAAAACTCTGTATATGTTTTTCTCAACACCATTTAGTATACTCATTACCTGTATCAAAAGTATGAACGGCAGATAAATATTTTAAGAAAAGGACTTTCTTTGTTCCATCCTTACGATAACTGATAGATTTTCGTATACTTCCGCGTCAGATACTCCATGTAGTACCGCGAATCAAATTCTTCCCCGCAGCAGCGTCGGAAAAGCTCAGCTGGCGGGTAAAAGCATCCATACTGATGAATCTGCGTATCGAGCCAGGCATTAACCGCCTGAAAGTCTCCCTGCGCCACAAGTTCATAGGCCGGGATATCCTGCTCCATCTGATGAACAAACTGCGCTGCCTAGGACGGAAAATATACGATGGAACCTCCGCTTCAGAAACCCCTTCGCCTTCCACCCAAAATTCGTCAAATATGCCATCCACCCATAGGTGTCCTGTCGTTATGCCACCGCTATGAGAAGGAGAATACGGCGAGTACCATGAAATGGAGTCATATTTCTTTCCCTCCGATGCAGAAAACGTAACTGCCCCCGTAATCTGTTCATTTGACACAATCCGGAACGATCTATACGGTATTCTGATCATACCTTCAAAGCTATCTGACAGTATAAGACTAAAATAGTATGTGCCTTCTATCTGAATCACTATCTTTTGACTCTCTCCTTCGCTGTTCCATCCGATGCCCTAAACGTGCTCCGACACTGAGATCGGCCAAGAAATCACGGAAACGATCAGCAATATTCCAATGATTACAACTCCAGAAACATATATTTTCTTCATATGATACATCCTTTCACCTCTCCGTCTTTCATTGTAAACTTTGCTTCTCTACACCCCTCACTAGGATCTCTTTTCCTTTAGCCAAATCAATGACATCCTCTTTAATGTAAGGATAGCATATCTCATCTTATATTTCAAGCATACCTTTTATTTTGATCTCCCTTCTACCACCCCATATAAAAAGCTGTCTTCATGATGTACCGCATCATGAAGACAGCTCTTTACTTCTTGTTTTCTTCCCAGAGCTGATGCTCGTGGCTCTTATGCACGCCCGTGATGGAGTATTCCACCCACTCGGCAATGTTCACCGCGTGGTCTCCGATACGCTCCAAGTATTTGCCCGCCATCAAGATATCCAGCCCCTCTCTGGCCTCGACCTCACTGCGCGCCATCAGGTTGGGCAGTTCCATACGGATCTTATCGAAAATTTCGTCCACCCGGTCGTCCTGCTCGATCACCTTTCTTGACTTCTCCAGATCGTTTTCCACGAATGCCGAGATACTCTCATTGACCATCTGCACGGTCTCCTTCGCCATCGTCTGCAGATGCGTCTTACTGGGCAGCTTGCTGTCGGCCACATACTTGGCCAGTTCCGCGATATCCGCCGCCTGATCTCCGATCCGCTCCATATCAGAAATCATCTTCAGCGCGGAGGAGATCACACGCAGATCCTTGGCCACCGGCTGCTGCTGTAATAGCAGCTGCAGACACAGATTCTCGATCTTCCGCTCCAGCGTATCGATCTGCTCATCCGACTGATATGCCTTGTTTCTCTGTTCCGGATTCCTCTCCATGAGAGATGCCGCCGCGGCAGAAATCGCCTCCTCGCACAGATTTCCCATCTGAATCATGTTCTCATGCAGCTCTTTGAGCTGTCCCATAAACTGGTCTCGCATTAACCGAACCTCCCTGTAATATACTCTTCTGTCCGCGGATCCTTCGGCATACTGAAGATCTGGTTCGTTTCCCCAAACTCCACGACCTCTCCCAAAAGGAAGAACGCGGTCTTATCCGATATACGCGCTGCCTGCTGCATATTATGCGTGACCATGACGATTGTATAATCCTTCTTCAGCTGTACAGCCAAATCCTCTATCTTGGAAGTAGAAATCGGATCCAGCGCCGATGTGGGCTCATCCATCAGGAGTACTTCCGGCTTCACCGCCAGTGCGCGTGCAATGCACAGCCGCTGTTGCTGACCACCGGAAAGCCCCAGTGCACTCTTCTTCAGTCGATCCTTCACCTCATCCCAGATCGCAGCATCACGCAGCGATTCCTCCACGATCTGATCCAGCTTGGCCTTAGAACGAATGCCATGCGTCCTCGGTCCAAAAGCAATGTTGTCATATACGCTCATGGGAAAGGGATTGGGCTTCTGAAAAACCATACCCACGCGCTTCCGCAGCAGACTCACATCCATTCCTTTATAGATATTCTCATCGTTCAATAAGATCTCGCCCGTGATCCGGCAGCCTTCTACCAGATCATTCATTCGATTCAGCGTCTTCAGCAGGGTAGACTTACCACAGCCGGAAGGCCCGATAAACGCAGTAATCTCCTTCTCCGGAATCTTCATGCTGATATCCTTCAGGGCCTTAAAGTCATTATACCACAATTCCAAGTGATTGATTATAAATTTATCCATGCGTATATCCTCATCCCTTTTTGGACTGAATTTTTTTAGCAATAAAGCCAGACAGCGCGTTGATCAGAATGACCATGATCAGAAGAACGACCGCTGTGGCATATGCTTCGTTGGTATGCAAGCCTTCTGATAAAAGCGCATACATATGCACCGACAGCGTACGTCCGGAACCCATGAGAGAATCCGGAATGCCCGCTACCGTGCCGGAAGTATAGATCAAAGCCGCCGTCTCTCCTACGATTCGACCGATCGCCAAAATAACACCAGAGAGAATTCCGGGAATCGCCGACGGTAATACGATGCGGAAAACAGTACGCAGTCTGCCCGCACCTAATCCAAAACTGCCCTCCCGATAGCTATCCGGAACAGATTTGAGCGCCTCCTCCGTCGTGCGCATAATCGTGGGCAATACCATGATCGCCAATGTTAATGCACCCGAAAGCATCGAAAGACCGCAACGCATGGCTACAACAAAGATAAGATAGCCGAACAGACCATATACAATGGAGGGAATCCCTGCCAGTGTCTCTGTTGTGGTTCGTACTACCCCGACAATCTTATTCCCACGTTTCGCGTATTCTACCATATAAATCGCAGAAAAAACACCGACAGGAACCGCGATCAGAAGCGTCACCAATGTCATGGTTATCGTATTGATAATGGCCGGCATCATGGACACGTTATCGCTGTTATATTCCCATTCGAAAAGCTGCGGTGTGATATTGGGAATTCCGCGAATCAGGATATACCCCACCAGCAGGAGCAGAATCGCGACTGTAACAACCGCCGCCAGACAGACGATGATAAGGCCTGCCAATGAAAACGGGTGCTTCTTATAATGGCGCAGATGGTCTGCCAAAGACTGATAATTGATACTTTCTGTCTTCGCTTTGCTCATTGTTTCTTCCTCCTTTTCATGGCTGAGAAGGAAAGGTTGATAATCAGGATAAAGACAAACAGCACGACTGCTGTCGCAATCAGGGCTTCTCTATGCAGATCCGCCGCGTATCCCATTTCCAAAACAATATTGGCTGTCAGCGTTCTGACGCCAGACAGAATGCTTTCCGGTATAATCGGCTGATTTCCTGCCACCATACTCACTGCCATAGCCTCGCCAATCGCACGGCCAATGCCCAGGATGATACCCGCGAGCACGCCAGATCTGGCCGCGGGCAGCACAACCTTGAAAACGCTTCGCTCATGCGTCGCGCCCAGTGCTAGGGCCCCTTCATAATAACTATTGTCTACCGCTCGAAGTGAGGATTCGGATACGCTGATAATGGTAGGTAAGATCATGATTCCCAGCATGAGCGATGCTGTCAGAACATTTTTACCGCTCGTGTCCGTCAGATCCTGAATCCACGGCACGATAACTACCAGGCCGAAAAAGCCATAGACGATAGAAGGAATGCCCGCTAACAGGTCGATCGCCGGCTTCAGGATTCGATGCAATTTCGGCGGGCAAAATCGCGCCATAAAAATTGCACATAATAATCCAATGGGCACTCCCACGATAATCGCGCCGGCTGTTACGTAGATACTGCCGATGATCATTGGAAAGATGCCGTATAGATCCTGTCCGGGCTTCCATTGCGTACCGCAAAGAAAATCCAGAAATCCGATCTCACTCATGGCCGGCACGCCATTCATAAACAGAAAGACACAAATCAGGATAACCGCCAGTATGGAGATGCATGCGGTCAGGAAAAAGACCACATGCATCAGTAATTCTCTAAAGTTTTTCATTCGAAAACTCCTCTTGGATTGGTTTCGAGTTCTTGCTTATTGAAGCTCCTCCCACTGCGTCACCGCGCCAGTGTAGATCTGCATGATCTGCTCACTGGTCAGGTTATTGATGGGGTTCTCCAGGTTTACGATCACCGCGATGCCATCCAGTGCGATGACCTGACTTACCAAGCCTGCCTCCAGCTCGCTGTCCTTCACCTCACGAGATGCCATGCCGATGTCATAGGATCCGTCGATGACGGAATTCATTCCCGTCGTGGAATCGCTCTGCTGCAGCTGGATGTTCGCGTTCGCATTCACTGCTTCATAGCCTTCTATCAACTTCTCCATCACCGGCACTATGGAAGAGGATCCGCCTATTGTCAGATCTCCGGACTCCATCGTACTCTCGAACGCACCCGTGTTACCTTCGCTAATATAACCATTCTCTTCTACAATCGCCTGTCCCTGCTCGCTCATGACGAAGTTAATGAAGTCTGCTGCCAAACCTGTCGCCTCGCCCATCGTAGCAATATTGAACGGTCTCGATACGCTGTAGGAACCATCCTTCACACCGTCCACAGAAGCGGCTACACCATCTACCTGTACTGCCTTGACCTGGGTCTCATCCAGAGAACCCAGCGACACATATCCGATCGCCTGCTTATTGCCGGCCACCGTCGTCATCATGACGGAGGTGCTGTTCGTGATCTCGGCCATCTCTGTCGTCATATCCACATCGTCCTGTTCGATGCCCATCAGCTCGATGAACGCGCCACGGGTACCGGAACCATCCTCACGGGAGATCACAGAAATCGCGCCCGTCATGCCAGCTGTTGCTGTACTGCTCTCATCTGCTGTACTGCTTTCCTCTGCTGTACTGCTTTCCTCTACTGCACTGCTGTCTGATCCGTAGCTTTCCTGTGCGCTGGAGTTCCCGTCAGAAGAACATCCTGCTAAACTTGCTGCTACCAACATCAGACCAAGCATAAATGAAATCATCTTTTTCATCTTAGATTTCTCCTCTATTGCTTATTTTTAACTGACGATGTTAGTATATACAAGTCATGTAAAATCTGCATTCACCTCTTTGTAAAATCCATGTAAAGTTTTCAACAAAAAAGAACCTCACGAAAAATCGTGAAGTTCTCATGTCCATTTGACTTATTTTCTTTATGCGTTGGATGACCAGTTCGTATACGCTTCCTGATAGATATCTACATACTCGTTTGCACCCATGCCTTCGAGTTCCGCAATCATGCTGTCCCAATCAGCTTCCACATCGCGCTTGCCTGTGATAAACTCACCGACCGCAATTTCAAGATAGTTCTTGAGATCGGCCAGAATCGATGCCGCACGTTCTGTATTGTCCGGAGATAGATATACGTCCGGAAAAGCAAGCTTCCAATATGGCTTCAGCTGCGTTTCTACCTGCAGATTAATCCAATCATTGAGAGGATTAACCACCTGAGGCAATGTACCTCCGCCGATACCCGGCGTACTGGAACCGGAGTTCGGCGTGATCTCCTTAGCACGATAAGTCTCGAAGTTGTCATATCCTTCCGGCCACTGCACTACGCAGGTCTTTTCCTCTTCATCCTGATACACAAAATCTACACCGGCCTCACCACGCATCTGGTACAGCGCACCCTCCTTACCGTATACCCAGTCTACCATGCGAAGCGCTGCTTCCGGATATTTGCATCCGCTGGTAATAGTAAATGTACCTCTCTTCAGTCCGCTGCTGCGGAACCATTCCTGCTTGCCATTGTCCGCCTTAAGTGCCGTGATGGCAATATAGTCTTCATTATATTCCTGCGGAATCGTGACATAGGGTCCCGCGGAAGTAAAGGCGCCCAGAATTAACTCATCGCCCTGTCCTTTTGCCTTTAGCTGATTGCCATCCTGTTCAAAAATCTCGCTGTCCAGCAGCCCATCCGCCCAGGCGTTCGCGTACCATTGCACCATCTTCTTGAATGCGTCGGTAAACGGTCCATAGAACACAGTACCATCTTCTTCGTAGCCCATCATCGTGGTCGTATCAAAGGTAGCTCCAAACCAGGACGTCGTCTTATAGAAATTCTCGATGCCTTTCGACCAGGAAAGCGGAATCTCATCCGTAGTATCTCCATTGCCGTTCATATCCTCATCCCGGAAGCCTTCCAGAACCGCATACAGCTCATCGGCTGTCGTCGGCGCTTCCATCCCCAGCTGTTCAATCCATGTCGCATTGATCCAGTACTTGGTTGTCAGATCTCGCTCCATATCATTGATATAGGGCAGGCAATAGATCGCGCCGGACGGCGTAGTGATACTGCTCCTTACCGCGGGATTCGCTTCCAGAACCGAAATTAGATTGGGACAATAGGTGTCGATCAAACCAGAAATATCTAACAGCATCTGTTGATCGTCCCCGTAGTCCAGTTCTTCGGCAGTAGAAAAGCTTCCCGCATAGAAAATATCCGGCAATGTATTACTGGCAAACGCCAGATTTTTCTGCGTATCCCAATTATCCGACAGAATCGCGTCCATATCCAGTGTGATCCCCGTCAGTTCCTGCCACTTCTTAAAGAACTTCAGGTCTTCCCATTCTCCCTGCGACCCTTTGCGAGCTCCCATGAGGGTCAATGTAATAGGAGTATTGACAACCGGATAATCCGACTCGGTATTCAACACCGCCAGATTTTCTGGCAAATCCTCTCCCGCGGATCCACTGGACACTTCCGTTCCCGATGTCCCGCCCTGGGACGTGTCCGGTGCAGATGAATCCCCTTCACCACTGCACCCTCCGAGTGACCCCAGCAGCAAGACCACTGCCAGCATCCATGCAACACCCTTTTTCCGCATATAAATTCCTCCTTTATAATGGATTTTATAATAATCCCACTTCGGCTGTGGGGATTATCCCTTCAGAGAACCAATCATCACACCCTTGACAAAATACTTTTGCACAAATGGATAAATAATCAGCATAGGAACGCTGGCCACAATAATCAGCGCATATTTCAGCACTTCTGAAACTTCCTGCAGCTGCGCTGCTTCCAAATTGTCCGTCATCGCTTCACTCGCCTGTGCTTCGATCAGGATTTCCCGAAGAATCAGCTGCAATGTATACTTTTCTCGATCTTTCAGATAGATCATCGCATTAAAATACTGATTCCAATACCCCACCGCATAGTACAAACAGAGTACCGCGATAATCGCCTGGGACAGCGGCAACACAATACTGAAAAAATACCGGCTGTTGCTGCAGCCATCAAGCTGCGCCGCTTCCAGCAAATCAATTGGGATCGAATTCGCAAAAAAGGTACGTGCAATAATAATATTACTCATACTGACACAGCTTGGCAAAATCACGGCCCACATACTGTCCAACAAGCCAAGATCCCGAATAATCAGATAAGAAGGAATCAGACCCCCGCTGAAAAACATGGTAAATACCAAGAGTCCGGTAACTACACCGTGTCCTGGCAGGTCTTTTCTGGAAAGCGCATAAGCCGATGTGGTGGTCAGCACCACGCTAAGCAGTGTGCCAACAAGCGTGTAGAGAATAGTATTCCTGTATCCTACCCATACCTTCGATTCTCGAAAGACTCTTTCATACCCTTCCAATGTAACATCCACAGGCCATAATACCACATCCCCGCCATAGACCGCCGTCGGGGAGCTAAAAGAAGCGCTGATCACAAAAATCAACACGTAAATAAAAGACAGAGCCAGCAGTGTCAACATCGTATAATTAATCGCATTAAAAATTTTATCTCCCTTTGTTTTTCCAATCGCCATCTGACTCCCTCCTTTACCACAGACTGGTCTCGCTGACCTTTCCGGAAATGAAGTTCACAAACATGATCATAATAAAATTCACGATCGAATTAAAGAACCCCACAGCGGCTGAAAAGCTGAAATCCGCATCTACCAATCCAACTTGATATACATAGGTAGATATCACCTGTGACCGTTTCAGATTCAGGGATGTCTGCATGAGAAAGACCTTTTCAAACCCTACGCTCATAATACTACCTGATCGCATGATCAAAAGAATGGTAATCGTCGGAAGAATTCCGGGAATATCGATATGCCAGATTCTTTGTAGTTTATTCGCTCCATCGATGATGGCGGCCTCGTGCAGCTCCGCGCTGATCCCTGCCAGCGCTGCGATATAGATAATGGCAGAAAAGCCCATCCCCTGCCAGATTCCAGACACAACATATGTACCTCGAAAATACTCCGCATCCCGCATGAAAGGTACCGCTGTTCCTCCGAACATCTCAATGATTCGATTCACGATTCCGTTTCGCGTAGATAAAAGGCAGTACAACAAACTGACCATGACCACCGTCGATATAAAATGCGGCGCATAGGTCACACCCTGTACAACCTTCTTAAACTTCTGATTCTCCACCTGATTGAGCATCAGTGCCAGAATAATCGGAGGAAAGAATCCGAAAACCAGACTTTCCAGGCTAAGAATAATTGTATTCAGCAGAATATCCCAAAACTGCGCCGAATGAAAGAATCGAATGAAATGCTCAAAACCAACCCACTCACTTCCCCAAATGCCCTTTGTCGCCTTAAAGTCCTTAAAAGCAATCTGTAGACCATACATAGGCGCATAATGAAAAATTGCAAAATAAATCAATGTCGGTAAAAGAAATAAATACAAATCCGCATTTCGAATCGCATTGCGCCGCATGAGACTGCGCCTTTTCCTTCGTCCCTGCTTCTGCAGAGACTCCGCTGTGTCCTGTGCCAATTGTGTGATCACATCATCGCCTCCTTGTTGAAATTCCCGTCTCCTATTCCCTACGGGACACACCTTATACGGGGATTATATAATAAATAATTTCTTTTGTCAATATCCACAAAAACTTTTTTATTCTCATTTTTTTATCGTGCTTATTCTCATCTTATTTCATTTCTTTCATTCTATTCCACTTTCTTTTCGCACAAATTTACGTCATCTCTTTTGGATTTCCATATCCATATTTACATAACCAATTCGTTTTCTCTTAACTCTGTTATTTCCTATTATGTTGATTCTGTAATTACACTCTCAGGATCGAAGCTGTCAGATCTATTTCTCCGTTTGAAACAGATGACTTGTGTAAACTCGTATACGCTTTCGGTCATGAGACTCGACTGGCCTCTACAACGATGTTCTCGACTCATATACTTAATCCGACTTAAAATCTAGTTTGTCTTTTTGCGTATAAAATAAAGCCATGAGCCTGCATACTCACTTTTACATGAAATCAAGTTTGCCTATGCAGTGAATCTCCTGACCTCAGGATTTTTGAGTATACAGATTACCTTGGGAGCTGTCTGGATTCTGGCCTTTCGAGCATCCTGTATACGCCATCGACCAGGAGCCTGCCCGGGTCCTGACTTTTTGCGTATACTGTATACGCCATCGACCAGGAGCCTGCCCGGGTCTTGAAAAATTGAGTATACAGGCTCCCCTGATCTGAGCTTTTCGAGCATCCTGTATACGCCATCGACCAAGAATCTGTCCAGGGCCTAGGCTTTTTGCGTATACTGTATACGCTATCGACCAGGAGCCTGCCCGGGTCTTGAAAAATTGAGTATACAAGCTCCCCTGATCCTAGACTTTTTGCGTATACTGTATACGCTACTGACTAGGAACCTATCTAGGTCTTGAAAAATTGAGTATACAGGCCCTGGAATCCTGGCGATCAGAAATGGATTTTTCCAGTTTCTTCCTGCACCAGAGCATAAAAAAATCCCCTTCCTGGGGTCTG
>CALBGL010000008.1 GCA_937892735.1 uncultured Clostridia bacterium
CTAGGGATAAAGTAAAAGAGGGTGTAGGCAAAAAGGGAATAGTGCGTGTATATATGTAGGATTTGAAGTGCCTTCCCCGCGCAGGCGGGGGTGATCCTTCATGTCCCTTTAATGGCGCGACGATATAGAGTTTTCCCTGTGTGGGCAAGGGCTCCTATCTAGGTCGAGATATCGGCCATAAGTGTCGCAAGGTCCCTGCGTAAGCAGGGATTTTTTTATGATGTCTCCTCTGTGCGTTCGTGACGAATAGGATTTCACGAGTAACAGGGGCTTTTTGCATGGACTCCATCTTCGTAAGACAGAATAAAGCTAAGAAAATAGATAGCAACCTTTACTAGCATATCACAACCAGATTTTCATTGGAGTTTAACGTCCGTTGGCGGCAAAGTCGGGCGTATCTGAGTCACTATGGTAAAAAGCTGTAAAGCCACACCTAGTATATCATGATACAATGTACAGAGAATGGCAGAAACCTTACGAAATCCATACGATTTTACGGCATTACTGCAAACAACAAGAGAGGATTGCAAGAAAAGAAAGTATATATTCTAACGTTGTATTCCCATTAATAGCAGGGATAAAATAGGAATACCGCAACACGTAGCCGCCTAAATAATGGGAATTACATAATAACATACTGCCATTCACCTATCTTTTCATTACAAAAGTTCACCAATATGAATACTCTAAGATTTGCCACCTAAAACAGCAGGAACATCATATAGAATCAGAAGCAACATACGATTCAAGTACGTTTTGCTTCCGATCATCTTTATATAATAAGAAGCATCAGACAGACAAAAGACGGCGTAAGGAAGAATAAATATATATAACATATACAAATTCCTTTTCCAGGGAAATATAAAAAGATAGAATATTTGGAATAAAAAGAGATAACAGATAACGCGTACATAGAGTATATAATAATCTTCATCAATTGCAGAATAAAAGTAATAAAAACAAGTTTCTTTGTACTTGGTTTTATTACTTTTTTTGTTTTGGAAAGAAAATGGAAACGCAAGAGAGTGCGGAAAGCCACTGAATCAGAGGGTTATAAAATTCAAAAAATGTTTACAATAAAAAAACGCGAAAATCGTGAAATTTCGCGCTCATTTTTGATTATATATATGGGATAGAAAATATCCCTGTGAGGAAAGGAGGTGTGTATCCATGTACAGGTTAATGGCAGAGACCCACTGGATGAAAGAGGTGGGGAACTATGTATCCTATGGCGTTCAGGTCCGTGAAGGAGGGGAAGTGCTTTGTACGATTTCAGATCTTTCTCTGGATAAGAATCGTGTGGCGGATTTTGTGGAACGTTGTAACCGGGAGGAACTGTCCGTATTACATATTCAGGATGTGATCGATGACGAATTCTTCTGTGGGGAGGGATACTAAGAACGATTGCAATGCCGGAATCTTAAAGAAAGGAGAATGTCGAAAGGTTCCGTTATGCACATTTATTAGGTGCATGGCGGAACCTCTTTTGTTATATGAGTTCTTTGCGATAGGTGTTTTGAGAAGGAGGGGAGAATCCTTACGAGTTAGGAGTAGACACTTCTTCGAGATCTATAATATCGTCGATGGGAATCGAAAGGAGAGCGTCATTTTCCTGGATGTGAAAAAGGATGTGACGCGCATAAGTGTCGATTTTATGGATATTACCCATACGGGAGACATAGGCGCCGCCTTCTTTTTTGGTATCGGGAATAAAGTAAGTGATGGAGACTAAAGGATGTTCGGTGAGATGCTCCTGGATGAATGTGAGTCTGGTATCCAGAAGAGCGCGGCGGTTGTCATCCAGCAAGATTCGACCTTGCGTATGGCGAGCTGCCTCTGTAACGGCGGCTTCGTAGCCAGTCAGCGCGGCAAACGGAGAGAATTGGGCGGCTCGGTTCGCCTTTGATATGGGTGGATATTTGGAAGAGCGTGGACGGGGAAGACGGAGCATATCTTCGTAAAGATGAGAGTCTGCGGCGGAATTGAAAAAGGAATCGGAAAGCGAATCTTGGGAAGTGATAAACGGCGAATCGGAAGAAGTATCCGGATGCATAAGAATTCCTCCTTTCTGAAAGAGTCAATGATTAAGCCTTATGTCCGCCAACTTGTTGGTTACGTTCTTGGGTACGAGCGCCTTTTTCCAGGTTCATTCCTTTTAGAATGGCGTTTTTGCCGTATCGACGCTGAATTTCCAAAACAGCGCGTTGAATGCGGTCTTCGCGTTCCAATGCTTTTTTTTCTGCAGACTGTACTTCATAATCGGTAAAGAGATCGAGCTGTTCCACGGCAGAAGAAGCAACTTGAGATTCGGGGATTACGCGGTTGGCGGAAATCGTAATACGTCGAAGTGTCAAGTGGGGATTTACAATGCGCTCATAGAGGTCGGTCATGCATCGCAGAATTTGACGGGTGGAGTGCGTATAATCCGGTAAATTCTCGGTTCCATGTGCGTGCTTCGGGACTTTGCGTCCATAGGCGTCGGTGTTGATAGGTCCATGATAAAGCGCGCGCCGGGTGGGATCTGAAAGGTTTTCCACATCATATTCGATGGTGAGGGTGATCTGATCGGTCACGAGACCTTTGTCGACAAGATCCAGTACCAGAAGGTCCGTCATTTCCCGCACAATAAGACGTCCTTTCTCATAAGAATAGGGTTCTGGCAGAACCTGGCCGGAGACGATCGAATGGTTATCCGGTTGATATGCTTTGATATCCTGAATGGTACAAGGTTCCCAACCCCAGGCGTGATCGATGAGGAGTTCCGCGTTGACGCCGAAAAGACGGTAGAGAAGATCCTCGTTATAATAATCGGAAGGTTTGCCTAAAGAACAGCGGGCGATATCGCCCATTGTGAAAAGACCGTGTTCCTGCAGTTTACGGGCGTATCCATGGCCAACACGCCAGAAATCTGTGAGAGGTTTATGCGTCCAAAGAAGTTTTCGATAGGTGAATTCATCCAACGAAGCAATGCGAACACCGTCGGAATCTGCCGGTACATGTTTGGCCACGATGTCCATGGCCACTTTGGCCAGGTAGAGATTGGTTCCGATGCCGGCTGCGGCGGTAATTCCTGTTGTCGTATAGACATCTTGGATCATGGTTTTAACAAGCTGGTAGGCTGTCATATGATATAGGAGTAAATATCCGCTAAGATCCATGAATACTTCATCAATGGAATACACATGGATATCTTCGGGAGCGATATACTTCAGGTAGATGCTATAGACTCGAGTGCTGCATTCCATGTAGTGCGCCATCTGTGGCGGAGCGATGATATAGCTAAGAGCCAGGGATGGATCCTTCTCCAGTTCTTCCGCGTTGCTGGAAGTGCCGGAAAAATTCCATTGTCCGTGGGCATCCCGGACGGCCTTGCGGAGACGAATGGCCTTGGCAAGACGTTGGGCATTGATCTCTTTAACCTTTTCTATGACTTCGAACAGGCGGCAGCGCCCTGGAATCCCATAGGCTTTGAGAGCAGGAGACACGGCGAGACAAATGGTTTTGGAGGTGCGTGATACGTCTGCCACGACAAGATGCGTCGTCATGGGATCCAGGCCGCGTTCCACGGCTTCCAGAGAAGCATAATAACTCTTCAGATCAATCGCGGCATATATTGGATCCAACATGGCGCATCTCCTTTCTGTGAGAATCGAAAACGATCTTAGTTTATCCGGAAATCAGCGGATGTATCCGATAGAATAATCTTAGGATATCATAAGAGGTGGAGAAGCAAGAGCGTCCGCAAGATACTTCTTGCAATCTTCTTCTTTTTCCTTTATAATAAAATCAGCAGGATTCATTCTCTGACGCATATCCTTTAGACTATGCCGTAGGCGTCAGCGGCGGAATGGAGATAAAAGATGGAACACTTCAATCCTTTGTTGCAGAATAATGACAGTTCCAAAAAGTTTTTTACGATTGGAGAAATCATGCTGCGCTTGAGTCCTCCGAATTATGAGAAGATTCGTATGGCCAGCAGCTTCGAGGCCAGTTATGGAGGCAGTGAGGCGAATATTGCTTTGGCGTTGGCGAATCTAGGTGTTGACAGTACCTTTTTCAGTGTGGTTCCGAATAACAGTCTGGGCAAGAGTGCTATTCGTATGCTGCGGAGCAATGATGTACACTGTACACCGATGATTCTCAGTACGCCGGAGGAGACACCGACGCATCGTTTGGGTACTTATTATTTGGAGACGGGCTATGGAATTCGTGCCAGCAAGGTGATCTACGATCGAAAACATAGCGCGATTACTGAATACGATTTCAGCAAGGTCAATCTGGACACACTTATGGAGGGCTATGATTGGCTGCATTTGAGCGGTATCACGTCGGCATTGGCGCCGAATTGCCGCAAGTTAGTGCTGGACAGCCTGAAAACAGCGAAGGAAAAGGGCATGATGGTCAGTTTTGACGGGAATTTCCGTAGTGCGCTATGGACCTGGGAAGAAGCGCGGGATTTCTGTACGGAATGCCTGCCCTATGTGGATGTATTGCTGGGAATCGAGCCCTATCATCTTTGGAAGGATGATAATGATCATAGCAAGGGCGACTGGAAAGACGGAGTGCCGCTGCAACCCAGTTATGAGCAGCAGGATGAGATCTTTCAGGCTTTCATTGACAAGTATCCGAATATCAAGTGTATTGCGCGGCATGTACGTTATGCGCACAGCGGCAGCGAGAACAGCTTGAAAGCCTTCATGTGGTACGATGGACATACCTTCGAGAGCAAACTCTTCACATTTAATATTCTGGATCGTGTCGGTGGTGGCGATGCCTTCGCCAGTGGTCTGATCTATGCGATGATCCATAATTATCGGGCTATGGATATGATCAATTTTGCGGTAGCCAGCAGTGCGATCAAGCATACGATTCATGGAGATGCCAATATCACGGACGATGTGGATACGATTCGTAACCTCATGAATATGAGCTACGATATTAAGCGATAAAACACATGGGGACAGGCATTCTTATCTGTGGCTTGAATGGCTGTGGAAAAAGTACGTTGGGAGAAGCGTTAGCAGAACGCATGGGATACACGTGGATCGATATGGAAGACTGTTATTTTCCGAAAACGGATTCGCGGTATCCCTATGCGGCTCCCCGATCCCAAAAAGAGGCCGAACAGATTTTGCGAGAGCGAATTTGTCAGAGTGATCATTTTGTGTTGACAGCAGTTAAGGGCGACTTTGCAGATGATATTATCGCAGCCTTCGAAAAAGTATTATGGATTCGGGTGCCGCAGGCG
Source organism: uncultured Clostridia bacterium (assembly GCA_937892735.1). Taxonomy (GTDB): domain Bacteria; phylum Bacillota; class Clostridia; order Lachnospirales; family Bianqueaceae; genus Faecimorpha. The sequence goes on from CALBGL010000008.1 coordinate 5,249, forward strand.
ATTCGGATGCGGCGCGTACGAAACCGATCCTACGAGAAATTTGGATCGCGTATGCTGCCCGGTGGCGATCTATATGAGCAGGAGGAACGCTTCCTGACCCATGCGGAAACAAGAAAAGAAGAGGATGTGTCTGCCTGGGTCGCTACGGTATCCTGTCCGCTTCAGATTCTCGATGGAACACAGGCCATTAGCGAACTGCTGGAACAGGTCTGCAGCGGAAAATGTATGATCGGATGAAAAAGTAATAATTGCGATGTAAAGCTGTATCATAAGAGTCAGGTCTTGCGAGATCTGGCTCTTATTTCGCGTAAATGTAGTAGGGAAGGGATTTCTCATTCATCGGGTATGTACTGAAGAAAAAAGTAAAATTTGTGCCCAGTTTTTGTTGACTAGTGCACCGCCCCGGCGGCAAATTCCCATTACCCGGGGTGGCAAATATTACATCTGTAACATTTAGGGGCAGAAATAATGGGAAAAGCGCATATGGACAGGAATAACATGCAGACCCTGGCATCAATTTCTACTTACTCAGCCCCTCCAAAAACGTTATAAGCCAAGTAGGACTAATGAGAAATCCGGGAGACTCTCTGGGATGGGAGAGTCTCCCGGATGTTGTGATACTGGAAGATAAAATCAGAAGAGGATCTGGTCGGGATCCCGGCTTTCACCACAGCAGCCTTTCAAGGAAGCGATTAACGCCACATCGGCCTCATCCAATTCAAAGTCGAAAACTTGTGCGTTTTCTGCGATCCGTGCAGGCGTCACGGACTTAGGCAGGGGAAGGAATCCCATCTGCAGGCTCCAGCGGATGCAGATCTGTGCCACCGACCGCTGATATTTCTCGGCTAACGCGGTCATCTGAGGCACCTTAAAGATCTTGCCGGTACCCATAGGGCTGTAGGCCTCTAACAGGATATGATGTTCTCTGCAATAAGATACAACGGCGTCCTGAGTCTCGCCGGGACAAAGCCGGATCTGATTGACCATCGGAGCGATCTCCGCAGTCTCCATCAGTGCGTCGATATGATGAGGAAGGAAATTGCTAACGCCCAGAGCACGAATGCGTCCGGCGCGGTACAGCTCTTCAAAGGCCTTCCAGGAGCCGGCATTGGCTTTCTGCCAGCAGTCGCGGAATTTGATGGGATTCGGCCAGTGAATCAGGTACAGATCCAGATAGTCAAGTCCCAAAAGCTTCATGGAATGTTCAAAAGCCCGCATGGTCGTGTCATAACCATGATCTGTATTCCAGAGTTTGGTGGTGATGAAAAGATCCTTGCGGTCTACACCACTTTCACGAATGGCCTCACCCACGCTGCCCTCATTTCCATAAGCGGCAGCGGTATCAATATGGCGATAACCGGCAGAGATAGCGGACAACACCGCATTTTTGGCAATCTCGCCATCGGGAGACTGCCAGGTGCCGAATCCGATACAGGGAATCTCGACGCCATTGGAAAGTGTATAAGTACTGATAAGTGTCTGCATGATAAAACCCCCTTAGAAAGTATGTTTTACACGTATAGCATACAGAAAAAAGAGAGAAAAGTCAAGAGATAGATCCCTGCCTCTTGCAAAGATTTACCAAAAGAGGTATAATAAACATACATTTTCAGTATGAAAAGAAAGGGATGGGAATAGAATGTCACAGGAACGTATTCCAAAAAGAAATGAATTAAACCCCAAGGACACTTGGGCGACAGAAGATCTGTTTGTCTCCGATGAGGCTTGGCTTACTGAGTTTGCGAACTGCTCCGATATTCCGGAGAAGATAGCGGCATATAAAGGAACGTTGGGAGAAAGTGCGGAGAATCTGCTGGCATGGCTCAAGTTCTGTGATGAAGTGAATTTGAGGTTGAGTCGTCTGGCCTCCTATGCGCATCTGAAGGCGGATGAAGATTCAGCGGTATCCAAGTATCAGGATTTCCGAGGCAAGATCGCGGGACTTTTGACCAAAGTAGGCGCGGCATCAGCGTTCGAGGAGCCGGAGATCATGGCGATTTCGCAAGAAAAGCTGGAACAGTTTCGCAAAGAAGAACCGGGACTTGCGATGTATGATCGGTATCTGTATAAGATGCTTCGCAGAAAGGAGCATGTGCTGAGCGAGGCGGAGGAGAGGATCCTGGCTTCCGCAGGAGAAGTATGTGACAGCCCGGATCTGATTGGTTCCACATTCCGGAACGCGGATTTAAAGTTTCCAGATGCGGTGGATAGCGAAGGAAAGTCGCATGCGCTGACGGCCGGTTCGTATGCTTCATTGCTTCAGAGTCCGGATCGTGTATTGCGAGAGAGTGCCTTTAAGAACACGTATCATACCTATGAGCAGTTCCGCAATACAGTAGCCGCTATCCTGAATGCGCAGATGAAGCAGCTCATCTTCAATGCACGTACCCGTAAGTTTGATTCCTCGCTGGAGGCAGCGCTTTTTCGCAACGAAGTTCCAGTATCCGTATATCATAATCTGATAGAGGCCGTACACGCCAATATGGATACGCTGCATCGCTATATGGATTTGCGCAAGAGGCTGATGGGTGTGGATGAGCTGCATATGTATGATATTTACGTGCCATTGGTGACAGAATCGGATCAGGAAATCACCTTCGAGCAGGCGAAAGAAACTGTGCTGGAAGGCCTGGCGGTGTTGGGAGAGGATTATCTGGATGTGCTGCGAGAAGGGTTTACGCATCGTTGGATCGATGTATACGAGAATGAAGGGAAACGCAGCGGCGCCTATTCTTCCGGCGCGCGTCCGCACCCCTATGTGTTACTGAATCACAAGAATACATTGGACAGTCAGTTCACATTGGCCCATGAGATGGGACACGCCCTGCATAGTTATTTTTCGAAGAAGACACAGCCGGTGGTCAACTCCCAGTATGTGATCTTCGTGGCAGAAGTAGCATCCACCTGTAACGAGGTGCTGCTGATGAAGCATCTTCTCGGCAAGACGGAGGATAAGCAGGAGAGAGCGTATCTGATCAACTATTTCCTGGAGCAATTCAGAACCACGCTGTACCGGCAGACCCAGTTTGCGGAGTTTGAGATGATGATGAGTCAGAAGGCAGAAGCAGGAGAAGAGCTGACGGCGGATCTGCTATGCGATATGTACTACCAGCTGAATCGGGAATATTATGGAGAGAACATGGCGGAAAATCGGGAGATCGCCATCGAATGGGGGCGTGTACCGCATTTCTTCTATGATTTCTACGTGTTCCAGTATGCAACTGGGTTTTCGGCAGCGGTGGCGATCGCAAACCGGATCTTGGAAAAGGGAGAGGAAGCGGTGAAGGATTATCGGACGTTCCTGTCTTCGGGCGGCAGTCAGGATCCGATTTCTCTTCTGAAGATTGCCGGTGTGGACATGACGACGGCACAACCGGTGAATGACGCGCTGAAGCTCTTTGATGAACTGATCAGTGAGATGGAAAGCCTGATGGAGGAGAAATAAGATGCGAGCTTATGAAAGACTGATGCAGTATACGAAATATCCGACTGCTTCGGATGAGAACAGTCCGTCTTGTCCCAGTACGCCTGCGCAGCGTGTGTTTGCGCAGGCTCTGGTGGAGGAGATGAAGATGCTGGGCGTAGTCGATGCCCGTGTGGATGAGCATGGATATGTGTATGGTACGATTCCCGAGAATATCGAAGACTGGCAGGGAGCGGTGATCGGTTTCGTTGCGCATATGGATGTGGTGGATGTGGTGCCCTATGAGAACATCCAACCCCGTGTGGTGAAAAACTATCAGGGAGAGGATATCGTGCTGAACGAGGAACAGGGAATTCTCCTGTCTCCATCCGTATTTCCAGATCTGAAGAGGTATCAGGGATGCGATCTTCTGGTGACGGATGGAACTACGCTGCTGGGAGCGGACGATAAGGCTGGAATCGCCGACATCCTCACGATGGCTGAGTATTTTCAGAAGCATCCGGAAGTGCCGCACGGAAAGATTCAGATCGCCTTTACACCGGATGAGGAGATTGGCCGAGGGGCAGATCTTTTCGACGTGGAAGGGTTCGGTGCGGATTATGCCTATACCATCGACGGTGGAGCCTTTGGCGAGGTAGAGTATGAGACCTTCAATGCGGCTTCCGCAAAGCTCACGATCATGGGCAAGAGCATTCATCCGGGCAGCGCGAAGAATCAGATGGTGAACGCGGCACGAATTGCTATCGAGCTGGATCGTTTGCTGCCAGAGGCTGAGCGTCCGGAACATACAGAGAAGAGGGAAGGCTTTTTCCATCTGAGTGAGATCGAGGGAGCCGAAGAGAAGGCTGTTATGAAGTATATCCTGCGGGATCATGACGCCGCTAAGCTGGAGGAGAAGAAACGGGTACTTGCGGGTGCCGTAGATTTCTTGAATGTGAAGTACGGAGAAGGGACGGTAGAGGCCGACATACAGGATAATTACCGCAACATGATCGAACAGATCAAGCCGCACTGGCATCTGATCGACATTGCCTGTGAAGAAGTCAAGGCATTAGGCGGCACCCCTGTGAGTGTTCCGGTGCGCGGCGGTACGGATGGCTGCCGACTCTCCTTCATGGGGTTACCTTGTCCGAATCTGGGAACAGGCGGCCATAATGGCCATGGACGCCTGGAATATGCCTGTGTGCAGGAGATGGATCAGACGGTGGAACTTCTGATTCGGATCGCTGAAAGATATGCGAAGATGCCCGGAAGAGAAAAGTAAAATCTGGGGAATCGATTGATTTCTGCGTACAAATCAGGTATAATAAGGCTAACCTATAAATGAGGAGGGATCTGGAATGTTAGTATCAGCCAAAGAGATGCTGGTGAAGGCAAAAGCAGGCCATTACGCGGTAGGACAATTTAATATCAATAATCTGGAATGGACTAAAGCCATCCTGACGGCGGCACAGGCGATGAAGTCTCCGGTGATCCTGGGCGTGTCTGAGGGTGCTTCGAAGTATATGACAGGCTATAAGACCGTGGCAGCCATGGCGCGGGCGATGGATGAAGTGCTGGGGATTACGGTGCCGGTGGCGATTCACCTGGATCATGGAGAGTATGAGGGCGCTAAGAAGGCCATGATGGATGGATATACTTCCGTCATGTTTGATGGTTCCAAGTACCCGATTGATGAGAATATTGAGAAGACGAAAGAGATCATTTGTCTGGCGCATGCGCGTGGAGTCTCCGTGGAAGCGGAAGTAGGCGCTATTGGCGGTGAGGAAGATGGCGTGGTCGGCGGCGGTGAGATCGCAGATCCGCAGGAATGCAAGCGAATCGCAGATCTGGGTGTCGATATGTTGGCGGCTGGCATTGGGAACATTCATGGAGTATATCCTCCAAACTGGAAAGGACTGGATTTTGAAGTGTTGGAAAAGATCCAGAAACTGACGGGACAAATGCCGCTGGTACTGCATGGTGGTACAGGAATTCCGGACGATATGATCCAAGAGGCGATCCATCTGGGAGTCTCCAAGATCAATGTGAATACGGAGTGTCAGCTGTCTTTCGCATCGGCAACTCGGAAGTACATCGAGGAGGAAAAGGATCTGCAGGGAAAGGGATATGACCCGCGCAAACTCTTAAAACCCGGCACAGATGCAATCTACAATACAGTCATAGAGAAAATCAAACTTTTTGGTAGTGAGGGAAAGGCTGAATAAGATGAGTACATCCTTAGTGATTATGGCGGCGGGCATGGGATCCCGCTATGGGGGCAATAAGCAGACGGATTCGATTGGTCCGCACGGCGAGATTTTGATGGAGTATTCTATCTACGATGCGGTAGAGGCCGGTTTCGATCAGGTGGTCTTTATCATCAAACCAGAGATGGAAATATCCTTCAAAGAGCGTTATGGGAATAAGATCGCGCAGAAGGTGAAAGTAGCCTACGCGTTTCAGAGTTTCGACAGCGTGCCGGATATCTATACGATCCCTGCGGAGCGAGTGAAGCCCTTTGGCACAGCACATGCGGTGCTATGTGCGAGGGACGTGGTGGATGGTCCCTTTGCGGTGATCAATGCAGATGATTATTATGGTAAGACGGCATTTCGTTCGATGTATGAGAAGCTGCAGGAGCTTGCGCCCGCAGGAGAAGCTGCGATGGTGGGATATCGTCTGCGCAACACGGTGTCCGAGAACGGACATGTGACGCGGGGTGTCTGCAAGGTAGCAGATGGTCGGTTGGAGGAAGTGGTGGAGACTTATAAGATCATGCCCTTCCCCGACGGTACGATTCGGGATGTCAATGAGGATCCCAATGGCGTTCTGTTGGATCCGGATTGTCTCGTTTCCATGAATTTCTGGGGATTCACACCTTGGATTTTTGAGAAATTAGAAGAGGCATTTACCGCGTTTCTGAAGGCACTTGCACCGGAGGATATCAAGGCGGAATGTCTGTTGCCCGCAGTGGTGGATCAGCAGATGAAGGCTGGTAATCTGGTGACCTATGTATTGTCCACCGATGCGGTCTGGTTTGGAGTCACCTATCGGGAGGATAAGGCGTACGTCCAGGAGGAGCTTCGCAAGCTGCATGAGGCAGGCGACTATCCGGAGTCCTTATATTAAGCGCAGAAAAGGCTTGAGATTGACATAGAATCTCAAGCCTCTCTTTTTGTCCGCAAAATCAGGATTGGGGCATTTCTGTTTCCATCAGATCAGCTAGCGTAATGCTATCTAGAAACTGTCGGATCAGCGTGTCCAGCTTCTGCCAGACAGGCAGTGTGGGACAGTGCTCTTTCCTAGAACATTCCTCAGCATTCTCTTCGATACAGGCAACAGGCGCCAGACTGCCCTCGGCCAATTGGAGTATCTGCCCTAGGGTATACTGATCGGGAGAGCGGGTCAGGCGATAACCTCCACCCTTTCCCCGGAGTCCTGTTAAAAGATGGTTTTCTACTAGGACCTTGATTACATTTTCCAGATATTTCTCGGAGATGTCCTGACGTTGGGCGATTTCTTTCAGGGGAATATAACCTTCGGAGGCTTGCGCTGCCAGATCCAGCATGACGCGCAGGGCGTAGCGGCCTCGTGTTGATATAATCATTAGAACACCTCCTTTTCACTTCGTTGATGAGGTGATTATACTACAAAAAAGAAGAAGAGTCAATAAACCTATTGAGCAAGTGGGAAAACGAAAATAGCTCACTCAATAGGAAAGGATCATGAATAAAAGTATGACCGGAGTGGGCAAAAATGGCAAGTCATGGCCAGTCTATTGACGAATTCATGGGTATAGAATATGATAAAGACACAAAACCTGTAGAGAGGAGGATGCATGTATGAGTCCGATAGAGATGGCAATGCAAGAGACACTGTTTCAGATGTATTTCTGGCAGATCGTCTTGGTGGCGTTAGGAGTGGTTGTGGCAGGCATCCTGCTAGCAAGAGCGCTATCTCGAATCTTTTGGGATTCGGATAGACGGCGTGTGACGATTCCGGCGGTTTTTCTGTATGGAGAACATGTATATGGTCAGGTAGAGCTTCAGGATAAGGGGAGGCTTGCCTCTAATAACACCCAAGTGATGTTGGAACAGCATAAGCTGAATTTCCTGGATGAAGAGAAAAACGAAGAGATCTCATTTCTGGTTTCCTATGATGTACCTCATTCCTGGGAAGAAGGGATCCGGGGGAAGCTGACTTACAGCGGAAAACGTTTCATTGCATTTCAGGCGGAATAATTATACGATAGAAGGGGCTGTTGCAGAATGCCTACGATGTCTCACCATTTGCACAGGATGAAAGAGT
>CALBGL010000009.1 GCA_937892735.1 uncultured Clostridia bacterium
TATTTTTTCTGGGATTCTCCCGCAATTTCGGAAGATTTTCGCAAGATTGTTAGCTTTTATTCTCTTTACCAAAATTTTTCCTTTTGTTCATAGTTTCTTCTTCTAAAATTTTCACCATTTTTTCCAATGCTTTTCCTCTATGAGAGATCTGATTCTTTTCATCAGGTGTTAATTCCGCCATGCTTTTCTCAAATTCTGGCACATAAAATATCGGATCATAGCCAAATCCGCCAGTGCCTCTGCTTTCCATGGCAACCCATCCATCGCAGGAAGCCTGTGTAACTCGCGACTTGCCATCCGGCCATACCGCTACAATCGCGCATACGTATCTGGCCCCCCGTTTCTCTGCCGGCACATCTCGCATTTTTTCCAGAATGATGCGATTCTTTTCTTCGTACGGCGTATCCTCTCCCAAATACCTCGCCGAATATACCCCCGGGCCTCCATCAAAGGCATCGATCTCTATTCCAGAATCATCCGCAATCGCGACCGCACAGATTCCCGCCGTCTTCAACCGCTCCGCCAGCGCGCGTGCCTTGATCCCCGCATTTTCCCGAAACGTAGTCCCCGTCTCCGCGACCTCTTCCGCCACGCCTTCTTCCTTCATCGAAGTAATTTCCCATCCTTGCATAATCTCTTTGAACTCTCTGACTTTGCCGGCATTCCCACTGGCAATTACTAAATGCTCCATCTTATTGCATCCTCCTGAATTTATATTGATTTCTGGGTCTGCCAATTTCTCCGTACCGCATCTCCACCTCTAGAACCCCATCCTTCTCCATCAATTCCAGATATCTGCGTGCTGTAACGCGGGAAATATTCATCCCCTCTGCCAGTTCATGCGCAGTAAAGCCGATATCTCCTCTTTTTCTGGCGTATTCACAGATTTTTTCATAGGTGTATGGATTAAAATTTTTCAAGACACGACTTCCTCCATATTTTCCAATCAGCGCGTCTGGAAAAAAGAACATATCCAGTTGTTTTTGCGTCATTTCGTTCTCCGGCGTAAGCTGCTCCTTACATATTTTATACTGTATCAGCGCCTCTCGAAAGCGCGCGTACACAAAAGGCTTCAGCAAATAATCCACCGCGCCGTATCGACTCATGTCATAGAATGTTCCATACGATGTATCTTTCGTGACGATGATGAAATCCAATGGATGATGTTCTGCCCGCAATGCCGCAATCCAATCCACCAGCGTCCCATCCGTTCCCCGGGTCTCTCCAATCAGTAGTTGCATTTTTCCCTGCTGATAAAGCCCTTTAAGCTCTTCTACAGACTCCATCAATCCAAGAACCTCATATCCTTCTACTTTCTTAACATGTGTTTCCAGCAAAGAGCGAATCATCGGATCCTGATCTAATATGGCGACTCCAATCATGGTTCTTCATCCTTTCCGTACCCGCGTTCAATACCCACGCACCTTACAGTATGTTTCATTTCCAAAATTAGTGTATCATATTCTTTTTTCAAATACAATGCTTTTTTCCATTTTTCTTCAAGAATTGCGGTCCTTTTCCGGGAGCTCCTTGACATCGTGTCTCCGCTTCGCTATAATGAAACCATCTTATTAAATGAGGAGGTCGATTCCAATGAATCAAGGATTTATCCCAATTGGGCAATTCGAAGCCGTCTCGAATGGCGGCGCCGACTGGACGCAGGCTTTTGCCCAGGCATTCGCTGAAGCCGCTAAACGGGGCGGAGGTACTGTATACGTACCCGCCGGCATATATCATACGCGTTCCATTGAACTTTTAAGCAATACCACTCTCTATGTGGATGCTGGCGCCGTCATCAGCTTTACGGACGATATTGAAAACTATGATCTGATCGATACCGAGTTTGAGGGCATTCCTTCTAAAGCCTACAAGCCGCTGGTATATGCGGATCACGCTGAAAACATCGCTGTCATCGGACAGGGTACGCTAAATGGGAATGGACAGCGCTGGTGGAAAGAGCTGCGCGAGCATAAGTTAGCTTATGTACGTCCCTACATGATCAATTTCCAGTATTGTAAAAATATCAAGATTGAGGATGTCACCATCACGATGTCTCCCTCCTGGACCGTCCATCCGCTATACTGCGACAACATGCTGGTACGCGGCGTGACCATCAAGAATCCGGCCGATTCTCCGAATACCGATGGTATTGATCCGGATGGTACCCGTAATCTGCGCATCCTAGATTGTACCATCGACGTTGGTGACGATTGTATCGCCATCAAGTCGGGTACGGAAGATACCCCTGACAAGCATCCGAGCGAAAATATCACCATCACGGGTTGTACCATGCTCCATGGTCATGGTGGTGTAGTAATCGGTTCTGAGATGAGCGGCAGTGTTCGCAACATCGCCATTTCCAACTGTATCTTCTACGAGACCGACCGCGGTATCCGTGTAAAGACCCGTCGTAAGAGGGGCGGCGCCGTAGAAGATGTGGTGGTATCTAATATTGTTATGGATAAGGTACTTTGCCCCTTTATCTTCAATATGTATTATTTCTGCGGCAAGAATGGAAAGATGAAGTATGTGTGGGATAAGGCTCCCTACCCGGTGGATGAAGGTACGCCTGTACTGCGCAATGTGCAGATCAATAATATCATCGCTAAGAATGTAACTTCCGCAGCCGGTTTCATCTACGGACTGGCAGAACAGTATGTGGAGAATGTGCAATTTACCAACTGTACTGTTTCCATGGATCCTAACGGGGAGCCCGCTGTTCCGGCTATGCTGGATAAGGTGGAGCCTATGCAGGCCGCTGGTTTCTATGTACGAAATGCTTCCGGCATCGTATTCAATAATGTGGTTCTGAAAAATGTGAAGGGGACCATCTACGATCTGGACAGCACCGCGGATGTCACTATTCGCTAATTCATTGTCTCATTCAGGAACTGCCTCTTACTATGGCAGTTCCTTCTTTAATGAAATAACTCTATCGGAGGTCACATATGCTATCTATTCGAATCACTGATTTCTACTCTCACTCCTGCCAGGGCGAAGACTGGACGGCAGCCTTTGCTGCCGCGATTCAGACCGTTTCTTCACTAGGCGGCGGCACTATCTATATTCCCAGCGGCGTATATCCTTCTCGATCTATCGAGCTTCTGAGCCATACGGCACTCTATCTGGAAGCTGGCGCCATCATCCGTTTTCTCGATACGATAGAATCCTATGATCTGATCGAAACCGAATCCGAGGGACGTCCCGTTCTCTGTTATAAACCCCTTATCTTCGCAGATCATGCCGAAGATATTGCCATCCGGGGTCAGGGGACGCTGGACGGTAATGGCGGTGTGTGGTGGAAAGCACAGCACAGCCGCACTCTAACTCACGGGCGTCCGCCTATGCTCCACTTCCAGTACTGTCAGCATATCTGTTTGGAAGATATTACGATCCTCCGTTCTCCTTTCTGGACCGTACATCCTCTCTACTGCGACGATATGCTCATTCGCGGCGTCACGATTCAAAATCCGCCGGACTCTCCTAATACGGATGGCATCGACCCGGACTCTACCCGCAATCTGCGGATTGTGGACTGCACCATTGATGTGGGAGATGACTGCATTGCTATTAAATCCGGTACGGAGGAAATCTCCTCTCCCTTACCCAGTGAAAATATCACGATTACCGGATGTACGATGCTGCATGGCCATGGCGGTGTGGTTCTCGGCTCGGAAATGAGCGGCGGCATCCGCAATGTAGTGATCTCGAACTGTATTTTCTATGAAACCGATCGCGGTATCCGCATCAAAACCCGAAGGCGGCGCGGTGGTGTCGTGGAAGATATTATCGCCTCTAATATCGTGATGGATCGTGTCCTATGTCCCTTTGTCATCAATCTGTTTTACTGGGGTGGACGCATCGGAAAACAGCCCTTTGTTCGCGATCGTAACCCCCATCCCGTGGATACCGGTACACCCCTGGTGCGCAATATTCTTCTTGACAATATCATCGCAAAGAACGTCACTTCCGCCGCCGGTTTCCTGTGTGGCCTGCCTGAACAGCCTATAGAAAATATCCAATTGAATCACTGTACGGTTTCTATGGATCCCACAGCCGCGCCCGCACTGCCCGCCATGTTGGAAGGCATAGAGCCTATGCAAGCTGCTGGCCTCTATGTGCGAAACGCCACAAATGTAACTTTCAATAATATGGTCTTGAAAAACGTACAAGGTACCACCTATGATCTGGACAGTACCGCAGAAATCAGCATACGTTGATACGTCCCTTCCGTCTAGCCCTGCTTTATACGCTTTCTGACACAACCGCACTTCCAAATCATATTGCTGCGTATAATCCAGTTCCTTCTGGAACCAGATTGTACGCTTTCTTATAAAAGCGTATCTCGAGATCGTAGGATTGCGTACAATTCAGTTCTCTTTAGAGCCAAATTATACGCAGCTCGAAAAATTGTCCTTCTCGAATTTCGTGTTAGCGTATAAAATAGCGCGCTCTTCTTCGCTTTATACGCAACTCCCCAATCCCCTAGTCTCGAATCCCGTACCTGCGTACAACTTAGTTCTTTTTTGAATCAATTTATACGCAGTTCCCCTAAAACCTCTATCTCAAATCTTGCATCTGCGTATAATCCAGTTCCTTCTGAAACCAGATTGTACGCTTTCTTATAAAAGCGCATCGCGAGATCGTAGGATTGCGTACAATTCAGTTCTCTTTAGAACTATATTATGCGCAGTTCTACAAAAGGATATCTCTGAACCGCGAGAAAGCGTATACGTCTGTTCTGTCTAGCGCTGCTTTATACGCTTTCTGACGTAAATGCACTTCTAAATCGTATTGCTGCGTATAATCCAATTCCTTTTGAAACTAGATTGTACGCTTTCTTATAAAAGCGCATCGCGAGATCGTAGAACTGCGTATAATTCAGTTCTCTTCAGAACTATATTATACACCACTCCACAAAATCGCATCTCGAGATCGCTGAACTATGTACAATCCAGTTCCTTCCAAAACTAAACTGTACGCAGTTCCGTAAAATCACCTCTTTGAACTGCGAGGTGGCGTATACGTCCGTTCTGTCCAGTACTGCTGATCACAGCGAATTGACCAGTTTCACCACCTCATTTCGTGTTCAGCAGCGAAAGCCAGGCGTTTTACGAAAAAAAGATCCCCTAACACGGAGATCTTGTGGTCTTATCTATATGACATTACCCCTAAAGTTCGTTAGCTACTCTTTCTCAACGCTTATTCAACATTCTCCATAACGTGGTGCGGCATATACCCAACCGTTTGGCCGCCTGCGTCTGATTGCCGCCGCATTCTTCCAGTACCCGGCGCACGATCTGACCATTGATTTCTTCCAGTGTGCCGCGCAGCGAGATCTCGCCCCAGTCTCCGTATTCATCCGGCTGTTCTGCCGCCAAAAGCTCTCGCACGGCCTCTGCCTGTATATAAGGTCCTGTGGAAAAAAGCACCAGCTGCGAGAGAATCCGCTTAAACTGCGGCAAATTCCCCGGCCATTGATAATCCCGGAGCGCCGACTGCGCCTCCGGCGTCAGACCGCTGACTTGTAGCGCATGCTCCACATTAAACATGTTGATATAGGTATTGGACAGAAGCGCCAGTTCCTCCTTCCGCTCCCGCAGCGGCAAGAAATGCAGTACCGCGCAGGAAAGCTCGGCAGCTAGAGCAGAGACCGCCTGTGATAAGGTTTTCCCCGACGACACGTAAGAAAAGAGAAAACGATTCTTGGTATAGGGTACCGTATCCTCTATCAAATTGGAAAGCATCTGTAGTCTGGCAGCGGAGATTCTCTGAATATCGCGAAAATAGAATGTCCATCCGGGTGCATTCAACGGAGATTCTTCGTTTTCTACCAGATATGTCCAGAATTTGTCCGTCATTCTGCGAAAATCCACCACGAAGAACTGACTGTCCCGTTCTTCCTTTTCATAGACCCATGCAGCAAAACGCATCTTGCCTACGCCCTCCTCTCCCACCAAAAGGAGCGGCGCGCCTCCTCTTGCCAGCCGTTCGGGATCCACTCCACCTTCCTTCCAGTGAAACAACGATGCATTGACGCCGCCAAGAAACTTTCGCGACGCCGACGCCCTGGAAAATATTCGGGCATCGTTTTTCTGCGTGGAATATGGCAGCGCAGACTGCCGAAAGAAGAACGCGCGATAGGTCTCTCCCTCTGCCGTCCATTCTTTTTGTCCGACGGTAATTCGCATGTTGTCGTACGTCTTCTGCGTCACCCTGTTCGTCCCGTAATGACCACGCAACGCCCGCTGAGCAAAGCTTTGCGCATAATCGCTATTCATATTCCGCAGCGTAGAGAAAATCAGACGTCCCTGTCCGTCGTACAGAAGCATCTCCGTCTCATCCTGCTCCAGCAGCATTTTATATCGATCCCGTTCTGCGCGGAGCGACCTGAAGATATCACCCATCTGCTTTGCCTCTGTAATGGCTTCCGCTATACTGCTGCTGCCCGTTGTAATCTGCACATAATGAAAATCGTACTTCTTAAAATATTCATCCAACGCCATCCCCGAAACTACCAGACGAATCCCCGATGCACGCAACTTTGGCAGAAGCGCATCGGCGTCCTCTTCCCGCTGCACGGTATAAATGGACCAGGAGGTCTGCAAAAGCGCCTTCAGCTTCCGCGCGTTTTCTGTGACCGAAGGAAATCCGACGATCGCGAAAGACTGCGCAAAATTTTCCGCAAGCTTTACCGCCTGCAGAATGTCATAAAACGAGATGCGAATTTCAATCACCGGCAGTTTGCTGGCTTCCTTGATCATACAAGCGGTGGCGCCGCGGGCGATGACCGCATCATAGGCAATACCCTGTCTCTCCTGCTCCCTTACGATCTCCACGCCGCGTCCAAGACTGCCCACAAAGACCCGCATTTCCACGTCCGGCATCTCCGCCGCCATTTCCTCTATCCTCTGCCCGATCCCCTGACTGGGCGCTATTGCCAGAAATTGATATCGTTTCTCCATATGCCCATCTCCGCTTTCTATAGTCAGTTACTTTATTCACAATGTACCATAAACGCGCTCTTTCTGTCAAGGTCTTTTCACGTGGTTTCTCCTATATTCGCCGGGTGTCTGGTCCTCGTATTTCTGGAAGGCGCGCGCCAGCGCCAGATAATTGGTAAATCCGGAACGGATGGCAATCTCCGCCAACGTCAGCCTTGTCCCCGACATCAGCGATTTCGCATTTTCCAACCGCAGCCGCGTCAGATACACCAGGAAATTCTGACTCACGTTTTTCTTAAACAACCCGCTTAAGTATTGGGGCGTGATGCGAAAATGATCCGCCACCTGTTCCAGCGATAAATCGTTTTCCAGATAATGATCTTCGATATATCGCAGAATCCGTTTCATGCGCCAGGATGTTTCCTGTGTCATGGCATCCTCCGTCTTCACGCACAAGGAGCGAAATATAAATTCAATTTGCTCTTTTGCTTCGTCTATATCTCGGCAGGACATAATCAGTCGATCTGGTGGGATCTGATACACCTGTCTTTCCTCCCGCTTCTGCAGTGCTTCCACTTTATACACCGTATTGAGCAGCGCATAAAGAAGAAGCTTCGCGAATCGAAGCTCTATGGCGTTCTTCTCAAAATTTCGGACGAAAATTCGATGCAATATATCAATCACCACATCCGTCTGCTGTTCCGTCGCCGCTTCAATTAGGGCATTTTCCATCTCTTGTGTATATACGTATTTTTCCGCATGTCTGGACAGTACCGACACGTCTAAAACAGATACCCCCGGATACATGAAATGATACCCCGCCGCCTTCTCCACATTCTCGTAGGCTTCGGCTATCCTGCCCGTCTCCACCACTTGTCCCACCGTGATGCAAAGGGTGGACGGCTCCTTCTCCTGAACCCAGCCAGAAAGTTTATCTTCTATCTGGCGACGCCGTGTCTCCTCCAGGGCTCCCTCAAGGTTTAGCAACACAATCTTCTGCCGCTCATCCCCATTCAGACAAATCCATGTAAATGCTGTCATGATATTGTGCCGCAGCAGAGTCTCCATTTCCGGCAGCGTCGTGCTGTCCTCTATTCCCGTCTCACAGATCATGACCCAAACATAAGGATAGGGCATATCCATATAATAGGTCCTCAGCTTTTCCCGAAACTGCGGATCCCATTTTTCCTCTTTCCGCAAGAGTCCTACCAGATAGTTTTCTCCCAACAGCCGCCGTCCGATCTGCCGTTCCTGCCGCAGCTCCTTTTCCTGTGCGTCCAGCATGCGATCCAGGGAATCCTGCAGTTCCCGGTAATTGCCGTTTTCTGTTCTGGTTTTTTGTCCCCGCATGCGCATCCATGCCATCAGGCTGTTCTTGGGCTGTACATAATAGCTGTACACGAATAGTGTGCCAGAAATCCCCACTAGAATAATCATGCACAAAATGCAATTTCTCTGCGTCATATACGCATTCCATAAAACAGCAGTAAAAATGGTATCCGGCATCGCCAGCGTAAGAGTCATATGATATTCCGGCAGGCTGCGCTGCGTAAGCACTCGAATCCCTTCCCCCGGTTCATATATGTCCCCCTTATACGCTACCGATCCTGGCGCTCCCTCCACGAGGACCTCACCGTATTCCCCGTAAATCCCCACATAACCCTCGCCTGTCACCGCCTGCCGGATACAACGTTCTTCCAGTCGGTTGTTATCAATGATGATGACACAAGTCATGCCGCGTTCCCGATCCCGACGCGTATACAGGCAGCTCTGCATCTCCTCTTCCAGGGAAATCAGCTCCGCGTATTCCGTTTTATATTGCCCTTCTTCCGGAAGGCCGCGGAGCCTCTCCACCCACTCTTCATAGGAGTCCTCCGGAACGTTGCGAAATTTCGCCTGATAATAGTACACCGCATCGTAAAATCCGGTGGGCGTCAATATTTTTCCCGAATGATCCATATAAATATAAAAATCCGCCACCATCTGATACCCGGCCAAAAGCTGCGGAAACGAATCTAAGAGACCCAGCACTTCCAAACGCTGCTCCTTCGTGATCTCCCTTGCCTCCGCAAGCTCCTGTATCTGGGTATCTGTATATAATTCATATGTTAATAGCGGAATCTCCTGCATCTGCTGATCGATGATACTCTCATAGGATTGAAGAATTCCCTGATTATGAGACTCAATCGTCTCGGTAAACTGACTTCCGGTAATAAAAAGGACGACCGTTCCGCATAGCATCGAAATGATCGATACCGCGAGATAGAGAATGGTCTTGAAGTTCATTCCCCGTATACGAAAAAACTGTCTTACGCTCATCCGTTACCTCTCTCTTTCTTCTGCGGATCGGACCGCACCGTTTACTGCCGGATCCCGCAAAAATTACCCTGGATATCATCCTGCACGCCCATAGAACAGCCGTGCCGTCTGGGCATGCAAAAAAGCTCATCCCCGCCGTGTCTTTCAGCGGATGTCAATTCCCCTTCGGCCACTCGCAAAATCTGCCGGTATAAGGCTTCTCCCATCTCCTCGACAGGACGGCCCTCTGTGATCACAGAGCCCGCGTCCATGTCAAAATCATCCCGGAGCCTTTCATATACCTCATGATTTCCGGTGATCTTAATGACCGGAGCCACCGGGTGCCCCGTGGGATTTCCCCGTCCCGTCGTAAAGCAGACAATCTGAGCGCCGCATCCGATCATGCCCGTGGTCACTTCTCCATCCACGCTCTCGTAGGACATCAAGAACAGCCCCCTCTGTCCGGGTCTTGGCGGCAAGGCATAATCGAGCACATCCGCGATCGGCGCCTCTCCGCACTTATGGACTCCTCCCAACGCTTTCTCCACAATACTGCTGACACCCCCATCGAAATTCCCAGGGCTGATCAGCTGATTTCTTTTTTCATCGAGGCGCGGTTCTATGCATCCCTTCAAGAAATCCTCGATTCCGAAAACCGCGTCGTATATCCGCTTCTCCACCGTCTCGCTCACCGCGCGGGATGCCAGAAAATCCTCCGTTCCTATCAGTTCATTCAGCTCCGAAATCACGGAGCTTCCGCCTGAAGAAACGATACAGTCAGAGGCATACCCCACTGCCGGGTTCGCGGCAAGACCGCTTGTCGAATCAGTTCCTCCGCACTTGACGGATATAAACAGTTCCGAAATCGGACACGGCACCCTTGGTTCCGCCAGAAGCTCTTCCTGTATCCGCCGTCCTACACGCACGGCATGCTCCACGGTTTTTTCCACGCCGCCTTCCTCTTGTATGATAAACATGGCGCAGGGCTTCCCCGTCGCCTGAATCGCTTCAAACACCTCTTCCGGCCGCAGCCGCTCGCAGCCCAGACCGATCAGCAATACGCCGCCCAGATTCGGGTGGCTTCCCATGGCCTTCAGCGTCCTCGCGCTTAGCTCCAGATCATAGCCAATCTGGCCGCACCCCAGATTATGCCTCAACAGTACCGCACCGGGCAGCTGATCCGCAATTTTCTCCGCCGTTTTGTTGGCGCAGAAAACGTTAGCAATCACGGCCAGGTGGTTTCGTACTCCCACCTGGCCATTGCTCCTGCGATATCCCAGAAAAGTTTTCGAGCCGAGCACACGCGGCCCCTTCCATTCGCCCTCTCTGCGTTTTGCCATCTCGCCTGCCATATGCGCCGTACGCCCTCTTTCGCAGATCATATTATGACGATGAATCCAGCTGCCGGCTGGAATCTGGCGACTGGCGCGGCCGATCTCCTGTCCATACTTTACAACCTCTTCTCCCGCCTTCAGATCCCGGATGCAAACCTTATGCGCCAGGGAAATATCCTCCCGCAGGATTACCATTCCCGCGGGAGTCTTCACCGTGTCCCCCTGTCGTGCGTCTTCCAGCAGAACCGCCGCGTTGTCCCCTTCTTTTACGATCCAACACTTTCTTTCCATTCCATCGCCTCACGATACCACGTTCTGAGGCTCTCCCACAAGAAAAGCGCGCAGGTTTTCCGCCGCGATATGCATCAGGCGCGCCCTGCTCTCCTTGCTGGCCCAGGAAATATGAGGCGTAATCAGACAGTTGGGCGCCTGCAATAATAGGTTGTCCGGCCGAATCGGTTCCGTGCTCACCACATCGAGTCCAGCTCCAGCCACCTTGCCAGAACGCAGCGCCTCGCAGAGCGCCTCCTCATCCACCAGTGCTCCTCTGGAATTATTGATTACGATGACGCCATCCTTCATCTTCCGAATGGTCTTCGCGTTGATCATCTTCTCTGTATCCGCGGTGAGCGGGCAATGCAGCGCGATCACATCAGATAAAGCCAGGACTTCATCCAAATCCGCGTAACGGCAGGTATCACTTTCCAGCTCTGGCCGCCGAAACTGGTCGTACGCCAGCACTCGCATGCCGAGAGCCTGTGCGATACGCCCTGTGCATTGTCCAATACGGCCGAACCCAATGATGCCCATGGTTTTTCCCGCCAGCTCAATCAGCGGATAATCCCAGAAGCACCAATCCGGATTTTCACTCCATCGCCCCTGATGCACCGCCCTGTCGTGATGTCCGATATGATGACAGATCTCAAGGAGCAGCGCGATAGCAAATTGACCCACCGCCTCGGTTCCATAAGAAGGAATATTGCATACGGTGATCCCCCTCTCTCTGGCGACTTCTAAGTCGATGATGTTAAAGCCCGTAGCCAGGACGCCGACAAAGCGGAGATTCGGCGCCGCACCAAGCACCTTGCGCCCCAGGGGCGTCTTATTCGTATAGACAGCTTCCGCGTCCCCGATTCTTTCCAAGATCTGCTTCGGATCATTCGGTGTACGATCGTATACGATAAATTCCTCACACTGTTCCCGGATCTCTTCCCAATCCAGATCGCCCGGATTCTCCGTATATCCGTCCAGAATCACGACCTTCATCGGGAACCTCCCGCAAGAATCGCATCCGCCGTCTCCTCCATCAGCTCTCTGGACGGATTCTTCTGGTTGATGGCCGATACCCGGATGATCAGATCGTACAGATCTACCTTCTTCTCTTCTGCCATTTCCTGAAACAGCGCAGCAAAACTGGAATGACAGCCTGACAGGCCATACACCAGATCCAATGGGACCACATTGGCCCGATATCCATATTCCTTCATGGCGGGCGCCAGTTCCCCATCAATGAAATGCAGCAACTCCATCAGATCGACCTCCTGACACAGCCCGATCCGCTGGAATACAGCGGCGGCCAGCTCGGTCGCGCAGTTTCCGGCGCTGCGCGCCATTCCCAGAAGACCGCAGTCCAGAGACTGCGCGCCCGCTTCCTGTGCCGCCATTGCATTGGCCACCGAGAGCCCCAGATTATTATGCCCATGAAAGCCTACGGGGATATTGACCTTTTTCACCATGGCGGCGACATATTCACTGACCTGATGCGGCAGCATCGTGCCGGCCGAATCCATGATCGTGATCTCGTCCAGTCCCGCTTCTTCCAGCATGGCTGCCTCGTCCGCCAAATCCTCCGCACTCAGGATATATCCCTTCATCATGGAATAATGACAGCGCATCCCATGCTTTTTCACGCGGCGTACTCCTTCCACCGCATTCTTCCCATCGCCCGCATTGGCTCCAATCCGAAGAAACTTCAGCCCGTATTCGGCGCCCAGCGCGATGTTCTCTTCCTGGGTATTCGCCACGCCCATGAACATTCCAATCTCCGCCTGATCCAGATACGGCTGCACAAGCTTCAGATACTCCAGATCGGTGAGCGGCGCAATCGAATGATTCGCCTCATATGCGCCGAGCCCCAGGCAGTTCCCCATCTCGATGACCTTGATATTACTACGAATCAGACCCTCGATCATCATCGTCGTCAGCCTGGCATCGAATCCGTTCCCAATGACGTTGGCTCCATCCCGTAAGGTGCAATCCATTAAATACATAGTCCTTTTCTCCTTTACTCCTGATTATTTTCGTACCATTTATGTATGGCTGTATAGTTCTCGTCTCCCATCCCCTGATGCGCCGCTCCCTTATACAGCTCCGCAATCAAGCCCGACACGGGGATAAAACTGCCGATCTCCTGCGCCGTATCCGTAAACAACCCAACATCCTTTCTCATAAGATTGAGACGAAAGCCCGGCGTATGATCCCCAGTCATCATATATTTCGGCACATTCCGTTCGAAGATATAGCTACCGCCACTGCTCTGATTCACCACGCGGGAAAGCACCTCATCGGCAACGCCCAGCTTCCGCGATAGACAAAGCACTTCCGCCGCCACCGCAGTGTTGGCCGCGTTCAGCATCTGATTCAGCATCTTCACATTTGATCCGCTGCCTACCTCTCCCGTATAATAGATCTGCGTACCCATGCCCTGCAAAACTTCTTTATACTCGTTCAGCAGCGCTTCGTCGGCGCCCACCATAATGGTCAGCGTTCCCTTCTCCGCGCCCGATGTGCCGCCGCTGACCGGCGCATCCATAAAGCGTATCCCCTTTGCCAAAAGCTGCTCGGCCACCCTCCGCTTCGTCGTACCCTTCGCAGAGGTCATCTCGATCCAAACCAGCCCTTTATGTCCAAAGGAATCCACGGTCTGAGCCAGTTCCAGAATCTCACGATCCGCCGGAACAATGCTGATGAGTACATCGCACGACGTTGCCATATATGCAAAGTCAGGAGCGCTGTGGCCTCCCGCTTCTTCCATCAGGCGCTGACTCTCTTCTCTGGAAGAATGGATCCATACTGAAAACCCCTTCCTGCACAGATTCAGCGCCATGGGCAGCCCCATCTTACCCAGACCGATAAAACCGATTTTCATATTTCCTGTCCCTCCTTTTATATCTCAAATGAAACGCCGTACTGCTCCGCCAATATCCGCAGCTCCTCATACACGCTATCCGACATCTGAATTCCTTCCTGCTTGCGCTGCGCTCTCCTGATGTTTTCAATCTCTCCGGGCATGTAAATCTCCTGCGTGCCCGGCGTCTTGGCCAGCCCCTTCATCTCCTGCACCATATTTTCAATTTCATCTTGAAAATATGACAAGCCGCAGAACTTCTCAATATCCACCGCCCAGAACACATGTCCCACGTTCTGCGGATTTTCAAAGTCCTTCCAGAAATGATGAATATGCGGTCCGCATGCCGCTCCCGCCAGGATCCCGCAAAGAATCTCGGTAAAGATCGCGATACCCGATCCTTTCGGCCCTCCAATCGGCAAAAGTGTGCCATATTGGCCGATCTCCGGGTCGGTACACGGATTTCCCTGTTCATCTACCACCCATCCCTCCGGGATCTTCTGCCCCAGCTTCGCCGCCAGAATAATCTTCCCCATGGCTACCACGCTAGGCGCCATGTCGAGCGTGATCGGATCGTGACGCGTCGGAGCAGAGATGCTGAAGGGATTCGTTCCCATATATTTCTTAGAACTGCCCCAGGGCGCCAAATTCGGAGGCGCGTTCGTGGCGCAGAAGCCAATCATCCCTTCCTGTGCAGCCATGATGGAATAGTAGGCGGCCATTCCAAAATGATTGGAATGATGCGCGGCCGCAAAGCAGCATCCCGACGTCCTCGCTTTTTCGATGCATCTGCGCATGGCATAATTACCGACCACCATACCCATGGCGTTTTTTCCGTCCACGTAGAGTCCCCCCGCCGTTTCCTGCACGGCCTCCGGTTTTCCTACCGGGTCCACCACCCGGGTACGCAGGCGCTTCATATAATTGGTCATTCTGCTGACCCCATGGGACTCGACTCCCGCCAGATCCGCGTCCACCAAATTGTCAGCGCAGAGCAGGGCATCCTCCTCGCTCATGTCTTCCTGCATCATGAGCCGCTGACATAACTGACGCAATGCCAGCCATTGTACCTGATGTGTTTCCATTGTTGACCTCCTAATGTATTAAATTCTAAATCTCTGATGGTTGTTTTTATTATAAACACTTATGCGTGACGCCTCAATTCTTTTTGTGTTTATTTATTAAACATATTTCCGCAAAATCTTGTTTATTCACGTTTCTCTATATATACGTTTATTTTTTCAACTGCCAGGCCGCTTTTTCTGGCTGCACTTCCACCCGGTATATATTTAATTTTCCCTCTTTGTCAGAAGAGAAAACAATATGCCTTCCATCTGGCGTAAAAACCGGATGTACGTGAGCCTCTTTGCTACCCGACGCATCGTGCGCGCACAAAACGGAAACTTCCGCACGATGCGTTTCCTTATTATAATGTATCAGCGACAGATACCTCTCTGCATCCTTCATATCCGCCGTCATGGCCGCCACGTCTCCAACTCCCAGCGATTCATCCGGCCCCACGCTCACGTGTTTTGCCCGTTTATACGGATAATAGAAACGCTCCTGTTCGCTCCCATTCAGATTAACAAACAGGTCTGCAAATAGAAAAAACGGCATATCCAGGCGATAACGATAGGAATACTGCGCTCCCACGCGGCCGGATGGCGTAAAGAACTCGTGACCGACGCCCTCCAGGCCTTTTTGTTGCTCGATTAGAGGACTGACAGAATCCTCCCGCATATTCGCCCTCCACATACGCTGTACCTGATACCAGGGGCCATCATGACAGTACAACAACAGATCCGCATCCTCAGGGCAAATACTCACGTGCGTCAACCTGACGTGTCCCCCAGTGACGACCTCCGCTTTTTCCCTTTCCAAATCGTATCGAAGCACAAAGCTTCGCGGCTCACCAAAATAGCGCTCTCTGGATCCCGGCGTTTCCTTCGAACCCGGTTTTGTAAAACAGGCGGTCAGCAACGGAAATTCTTCCACTACGCTGAAGGCGATATACCTCGGATTCTTTCCCGCGGACAGACTATGAAAGTTATACTGATAGGGTATCCTCATAAGCGTCCGTGTTTCCAGCGTCTCGCAATCTACTTCTTTCAGCCATTCATTACTGTAATAATAGGCCTTACATCCATCTGGCCGCAGCATCGCGTGGGCGCCGTGTCCCATCTTAATCGCTTCTCCCTCCGTCAGCTGCACCACTTTTCCACTTTCCATATCCAGCAGAAACAACTCACCAAATCCTACTTTCCCGATTGCCGGTGCATCCGGATTACGAATCACCGACGTTCCGGCAAAGTCGGAGACAAAGATCGTATAACGGCCATCTGCGGAAAACTGTGGCGAGGTAAAATAGGGACGATCATAAAATTATCCGTCAGCCGCAGCACTTCCACACCCGTTAGTGGATCCTTCTCAGCTCTGCGGTTCATCTGATAACTCTGCCCAAGCAAATTTCATTCCTCCTTTCTTTTTTGTTCATTATATAACAGGTCACCTGACTGGTCGAGCATCACTTTTTATGATTATGTTTATTTTCTAAGCGAATCGCGTGTTTTTCTTTGTGGTTTCTGTCTTTGCATTTTTCAAAATGCTTATCATTTGTGCATTATGAATATCTGATAGGAACTTTAAATTCTGATTGTTGATTATTTTTCACCCCTCTGTTAGAGTATAAGCAATAAATCTAGTGCATTTCGCACAGCGCGCTCGTTTCATGGCGCACCAATTCATTTAAAGGAGGTATTTCAAAATGAAACACACAAAACGTTTGCTGGCTCTTTTGATGGCGCTTTGCCTCATCCTGATCAGCGCGTGCACCGGCGATGGGAACTCTTCTTCGGAAAGTTCTCAACAGGATGCTTCCAAACAGGAGCAATCCCAGGCCGAGGAATCCACAGGGGGTGTGGCGGAAGATTCCGACGCGACTTCTGTCGACGGCCCCGAAGCCTACACTATGCCGCTGACAACGGGAGATATTTCTCTCTCCATGTTTAGCGGTTTAGATAGTAAGGCTTCCGTGTCGATCGGAACGATGGAGGATAACTATACGATACAATATTATGAATCCCTCAGTGGCATTCACATCGACTTCTTCCATCCTTCCAGCGCCACTTCTACCGGTGAAGCGCTGAACGTCATGATCTCTTCTGGCGAATATACCGATTTGATCGGTGGAATCCTTTCTGCTTCCGACGGGCCGGACACCCTGATTGCCAACGGCGTCATCCTGCGGTTGAACGAGTACATCGACCAGTACGGATACTACTTGACCGAGATCTTCAAAGAGTACCCCGAGTTCTACAATCAGGTATTGACCTATGAGGGCAATATCGCGCTGTATCCTACTTCCCGTCTGGATCCTTCCACCCGCTACTTCGAATCCTTTGTTATTCGGCAGGATTGGCTGGATAAGCTAGGACTGGAAAAGCCTACCACCGTAGACGAATGGTATACCGTACTGAAGGCTTTCGCTACCAAAGATCCTAACGGCAACGGCATTAATGATGAGCTGCCCTTCGTCGGTAACTCAAACGAGCAGATGGGCGTCTACCGTCTGGGATCTCTCTTCGGATTTAACTCTTGTTTCTACAGCGAGTACGCCTGCACTTTAATGGATGATGAAATTGTCTTTGCTGCTAATGCGCCTCAGTTCGAAGAATATGTGACGGTGATGGCACAATGGTACGCAGAAGGGCTCATTGATCCCGAATATGCCAGTACCGACGCCACGAGTTGGCAGGAAAAGGTGCTGAGCGACCTGGGCGGTTGCTTCTATGGTAAGATGAATGGCGGTATCGGCACGCTATTAGGCTCTTACGATTATGAAGGCCGCGATCCCGACTTCAATCTGGAACCATTGGGATATCCTATTACTGAAGATGGAACCTCTTATGATCTTTATTCTCGCGAAATTTTCGACCGTGGAGGCATCGCCATATCTTCCACCTGCGAGCACATGAAAGAAGCCATACAGTGGCTGGACTACATGTATAGCGAGGAAGGCCAGATCATGTGCAGCTTTGGTGAGGAGGGTGTGACCTTTGAGTATGACGATCAGGGCGTACCCCACTACACCGAGATGATTACAGAGGCAGAAGATCTCTCCCTAGTTCAGGCTATCGCCAAATATACCATGGGCGGTATCGCACCTCGTATGGTCAACGATATCTACTATTGGGACGCGGTCATGAGCTATGACCAGCAGCGTTTGGTATACGATACGGTCAGCGTATCCTCTACCAAACGCAAAATGCCTCAAAACCTAAAGTATTCCATCGAGGATCAGGATCGTCTGACCATGCTGATGGGCGATATTCAGACTTACTATCAGGAGACACTGAATGCCTTCATCATGGGAACCAAACCGATCAGCGAGCTGCAAGAGTTCAAAGACACGCTGAATAGCATGGGACTTGAAGAAGCCATTGGCATCATGCAGGCCGCATACGACACTTATATTTCCAATAACGCATAAGCGCATGGCTAGGGGACGCCGCCTCCGGCAGCGTCCCCCATTCTATCCGAAACGAAAGGAGGCTTCACCATGCCCGCGAAAACCGCTGCCGCCAAAACATCCGTGCGGCGAAAAAAAAGCCTATGGCACCGCATTGTACGCGATATTGTTTTTAATAAATACAATTATCTTCTCTTAGCGCCCGCGCTGCTTTACTACATTATCTTTCATTACGTTCCCATGTATGGCGCTCAAATCGCCTTTCGAGATTACTATGTAACAAAAGGAATCTTGGGCAGCGATTGGGTAGGACTCAAATACTTCGAACAGTTTTTTACTTCTTTTTATTTTGAACGCCTTGTTACCAACACGGTGCTTCTGAGTGGTCTTAATATCTTTTGGGGCTTTCCTGCACCAATTATCTTGGCGCTGCTCCTCAACGAAGTGCGCAATCAGACTTTTAAGAAAAGCGTACAGACTATCACTTATTTACCCCACTTCATTTCTCTCGTTGTAACTTGCGGTATCATTATTGACTTTACCAAGAACAATGGCTTAATTAACGACATCATCGCCTTTTTCGGCGGTGAAAGGATCCTATTTCTGCAGTCCCCCGAATGGTTCCGCCCCGTCTATATCATTTCCGGCATATGGCAGGAAATCGGCTGGGGCTCCATCATCTATCTTTCCGCTATCTCCGGCATCTCCCAAGACCTGTATGAGGCGGCCAAGATCGATGGCGCCAATCGCTGGCAGGAAACGATCCACATCACTATTCCCGGTATTTTGGAAACTATCATTATCCTGCTCATTCTCCGCGTCGGCAAGCTGATGAGCCTGGGCTACGAAAAGGTGCTTCTCTTATATAATGAAACCACTTACAAAACCGCGGATATTATCTCTACTTATGTGTATCGCCGCGGTATTCAAAATGCGGAATACAGCTTCGCCTCGGCGGTAGACCTATTTAATTCCGTAATCAACATGGCCCTGCTGCTGATTGTCAATACAATTAGCAAACGTGTACAGGGCAGCAGTCTATTCTAAAAAAGGAGGATTCGAAATGATCAAACATACCCGAGGCGAACGCGTTTTCAACATGTTTAATCTGATCTTTTTGACACTTCTTAGCATCTGTGCCTTCTATCCCATGTATTATGTGCTGATGGCTTCTCTCAGCGATTCCGGCAAGCTGATGTCCCATTCCGGACTGCTGCTATATCCGGACGGATTCTCTCTTCAGGGTTATAAGGTGATCATCGATAATACCAACATCTGGACCGGATACGGCAACACGCTCTTCATCGTCATTATCGGCACCATCCTGAGTTTAGCGGTCACATCCATGGCTGCCTATCCTTTGTCACGCAGATCCTTTACTTTACGCAATTTCTTTATGCTGCTCATCACCTTTACCATGATGTTCAGCGGCGGATTGATTCCCCGTTTTCTTGTCGTAAAAGATGTTGGCCTGTACGACTCAATCTGGTCTCTGATCCTACCCGTACTCGTAAATACGACAAATCTCATTATCATGCGTACCGCCTTCGCAGCTGTTCCGGATAGCCTAGAAGAATCCGCGAAGATTGACGGAGCCA
This sequence comes from uncultured Clostridia bacterium, assembly GCA_937892735.1. GTDB lineage: Bacteria > Bacillota > Clostridia > Lachnospirales > Bianqueaceae > Faecimorpha. Next base: position 19,770 of record CALBGL010000009.1, read on the forward strand.
ATGATCTGATCACGTATGCCCGCATTATTTTGCCGCTCACCAAGGCAACGCTGGCAGTACTAGCACTCTATTACGGCGTTTCATATTGGAACTCCTGGTTTACCGCCTCGATCTACCTGCGCTCCCGGGATAAGTTCCCGTTGCAGCTGATTCTGCGCGAAATCCTGATTGCCAACGACAACGTCAACACGGATAACGAACTCATGGCTGAATCCATCAAATATGCAGCCATCATCGTATCCACCGTTCCGATCCTATGCGCCTACCCCTTCCTACAACGTTATTTTGTGAAGGGTGTGATGATTGGCGCTGTAAAAGGATAAAACTATATATAATAGGAGGGTTACTATCATGCAAGACTATCACGACAATCTGCTGTTCAAAAAGATCCATGGTTATATTGCCGCCGGATCCATCGGAAATTCCATGGGGGAACTGATGGAAGGTTACACTGTAGAGGAACGACAGCAATATTGGGGCTGGGTCGATTATCTGCCCGAAGTGACAAAGCATACGCCGCCACGTCTGCCCAGCGTAAACGATCGAGCCGCGAATCCCTTTGATACGGGGCTGGGACATCCGCCCATCGGACATCCGCATACTCGAATTCCCGGTACGACAGAAGATGGCGAAGAACGTTTTCGGATTCTCTCTACCGCGATCATCGAAAAAGGCGGGCGAATCGATCTCTGGGATCTGGCGAAGGCCTGGGCCACACTCGTGAAACCCGAGATGTTTGGCTGGCAGCTGGGATCCCAGGATCAGGTCATTTATTATTCTATCAAAGCCGGCGTCGTGCCCTGGGAAGTGGGCCGCTGCGCTTCTTGGCCCGGACTGTATGGCACCACGAAAATGATGGGAGCCGTCGGCGTCGTCAATGCCTGCTATCCGGAACAGGCTGCGAAAGACGCCATGGAATTGGCTCGTATTAAAGATGTGCGCGGAGTTCCAGGTAATTACGCCGTAGAAGTCGCAGGGGCTCATTGCGCGGGTGTGGCTGAAGCGCTAAAACCCAATGCCACTATTGATAGTGTAATTCAAGCTGCTGCGAACGTACTGGGACCGACTCCTCGTCGAGAATTTGAGTCTGTTCAGGAACTTGCTTGCCGCTGCGGTAAGGATCCGGAACTCTATGGAAAAGAACTGCAGCGCAAATATGAGAATCGCCAGGTTTCCAACGCTGTCGAAATCCTAAGCGCTGCCTACGGGATTCTCTACATGGCGGATGCAGACCCTAAAAACGCCATCATCTATGCGGTCAACTCTGGCCGCGACACTGACTGCCGCGCCCATACCGCCGGATCACTGGCCGGTGCCTTGCAAGGAATCGACGCCGTTCCCTCCGAATGGATCGAGACCGTAGATCACGCCATGAAAATAAACGAACACACAACCTCAAATCGCACATCACTCGAGACGGCCGAAGGTCTATACAAAGCCGCTATCCAAAACATCCAGAAGATGAAGGATGTCATATTCCAAGTTGAAAGCTATCTCTAAGATTCTCCTACTCCGTCCGAAATAAAGAATACGCGAACTTCGATTTTGCATTTTATCTGCAGAATCGAGGGTTCGCGTATTCTTTTACTTTCACATTCTCTTATTTCCTCTTATAGTTGTTTTATAGTCGTCTTAGCAGCGTGTTTTATACGCAGTTTCGCGAAACCGCTGTCTCGAATCTCGTCTCTACGTACAACTTAGTTCTTTTTTGAATCAATTTATACGCAGCTCAAAAAGTCGCCCGACTCGAATTTCTCGCTAGCGTATAAAATAGTGTGCCCTTCTTCGTTTTATACGCAACTCCTTAAAATCTCTATCTCAAATCTTGCATCTGCGTATAACCCAATCCCTTCCGGAAGCGCTTTATACGCAGTCCCTTAAAATCTCCGTCTCGAATCCCGTACCTGCGTACAATTTAGTTTATTTCTGAATCAATTTATACGCATCTCAAAAATTCATCCGTCTCGAATTTCGTGCTAGCGTATAAAATAGTGTGTCCTTCTTCGCTTTATACGCAGTCCCTTAAAATCTCAGTCTCGAATCCCGTACCTGCATACAACTTAGTTCTTTTTTGAATCAATTTATACGCAGCTCAAAAATTCGCCCGCCTCGAATTTCGTGCTAGCGTATAAAATAAGGCGTCCCTCTTCGCTTTATACGCAGTCCCTTAAAATCTCCGTCTCGAATCCCGTACCTGCGTACAATTTAGTTTATTTCTGAATCAATTTATACGCATCTCAAAAATTCATCCGTCTCGAATTTCGTGCTAGCGTATAAAATAGTGTGTCCTTCTTCGTTATATACGCAGCTCCCCCAATCCCCTAGTCTCGAATCTCGTACCTGCGTACAACTTAGTTCTTTTTTGAATCAATTTATACGCAACCCGAAAATTCGCCCATCTCGGATTTCAGGTTAGCGTATAAAATAGCGCGCCCTTCTTCGTTTTATACGCAACTCCCCAATCCCCTAGTCTCGAATCTCGTACCTGCGTACAACTTAATTCTTTTTTGAATCAATTTATACGCAGCTCTCCCAAAAACCTCTGTCTCAAATCTTGAATCTGCGTATAACCCAATCCCTTCTGGAAGCGTTTTATACGCAGTTCGAAAAAACGCCCATCTCGGATTTCAGGTTAGCGTATAAAATAGTGTGCCCTTCTTCGTTTTATACGCAGCTCCCCCAATCCCCTATCCTCGAATCCTGTACCTGCGTACAATTTAGTTCTTTTTTGAATCAATTTATACGCAACTCGAAAAGTCACCCGTCTCGAATTTCTCGCTAGCGTACAACGCAGTCCCTCCTGGAATCAATTTATACGCAACTCCCCAAAACGCCGCCCTAATCCTCTCTTTCGCGTATATATCTCTCTGCGGCCACGCATTTTCAGGTATGACAAGAAGGCGTTCAATACCGCGCCTTTTTCTTTCTAAATTTGCGGTTTGACAGAGAACAGAAGCGGAGCGCTTTTTGCAGCGATATCTTGCCGAAGAAGGTCTGTTTCAGGTCAGTCTCGAACAGCTCAATCTTGCGCAGGACAATTTCTCGCAGGTCGATGTAGGCGTCTTCTCGAGGCCCTGCAAATCCGTCACGAAGTGCTCCTTCGTGATGAGAGAGTTCTTTTTCTCACGTATACCTTTCGCCGCGTGGTCCTCGAATTTGCAAAAAATGTGATAGAGAGAAGAAGACATAAATACAATGTTTGACGAAATTTTTGACATTGCATCATCCCTTTTTCGTTTCCTAGGATACCATATGGAATACGCAGGGACGGATATTGTAAAAAGAATCAGGGTTGCGATGCAACCCTGTCAAACATAATATCTCTCCTTTATTCCTTTGATCCCGAGGAAGTCGTCCATATATCGCAGCACAGCCTGATCCCACAGGCGCCACTCATGACCCACGCCCGGAAAAACCTCAAACCGATATTCAAATGGCAATTCCTTAAAGAAACCCGTGAGACCGTCTCCACTGCCAGATGGCTCTAAAGCACCTGCTGCATGATAAATCCTGGGATAGGGACCACCCTGCTCTGCCAGCTTTCGCGCCAGATACTTAACGCCATGTTCACTCTCGGCAGGACAGCCTTCCCCAAAGACAAGCACATGGCGGCGTCCGCGATAGGTTCCATCATCGGTGAAATATTGGTCTGCCGTATCTCCGCCAGAGAAAGCGCCAATCGCGCTGAAGGTCTCCGGGTATCGCAATCCAATCCGAAACGCGCCGTAGGCTCCGTTGGAGAGACCGCAGACAAAATTGTCTTCCCGCGCGGCAGACAGGCAGGGGAAGATCTGACGCAGACGCATCACTAATTCCTCGCCAAAAAACGTTCCGTAATTCTGTCCATGCGCCATGTTGGTAAAGAGGGACTTATGCCCCGTAGGAATCACGGCCGCCAAGCCCCGTTCCCGCACATATCGCTCCAGGCTTGTATATCGCAGCCACAGTGTATGGTCTCCCGTGGAGCCATGGTACAGCCAGATCGTCTTCAGCGGATGATCCGGATTCTGCGGCAATATCACACTGACTGGAATCTCCAGATCCAGCACCTCAGAATAGAGATTGATTTCCATCATTGCCATATCACATCGCCCTCACTTTCTCGGTCAGAATATCCAACCCATCCTCAGCGTCCCGGTACAGACACACCGGCATGCCCAACTCTGTCAACACAGTCTCCAATTCCGCCGCCTCCGCAGCGAAAGCATCCTGCGGAGAAGAAATCAACACAATCTCCGGCCGCGCCTTCGTCTGCGGATCATGCGCTAATCCCCTTGCCGCAAATAGGAGATCATTCGGGCTCCTGCGATAGAATCCCTCCGGCCCTAAGACGTCCTCCATCGAAACCGCTGGCAGTTTCTCCTGATAGAAGCGTCCCGGATCCAGCAAGCCATCCAGACTCACTGCAGTACCAAACACCTGCGGCGCGGCCAGTGCCGCTCGCACCGCCCCATAACCGCCCATGCCGATTCCGGCAATCAGACGCGCTTCCCGACGCGCATCCAGCGACAGCCATCCTTCACAGACCGAGACAAGCTCCTGCGTGATGAAGTCCAGCATGTCGTATCCATAGTACATGTTTACATAAAAACTATTCAGGCAGGAAGGCATAATCAGAACCGCGCCCGCATCGGCCAGGCGATTCTCTATATCGGTATGCCGCATCCAGGACGTGTTATTGCCCGCTATATCATGCAGCAGATACACCGCTTTATAGGGCCCCTTCTGCAGCCGATCCGGCGCCAGAATATCCAGTGGCAGCGGCGTCTTGACCGATTCCGCCTGCATTTGTATATGCATCCAATCCATGATTTTGGTAACCCCCTTTTATAAAGAAGAGGTATCCCGCAGGATACCCCTCATAATTTAACAATATGAACTTACTCCTCCGGAGCATACATCTTCTGCAGCTTCTGCAGGTATGCATACTTCGCGGTCGCCTCGGACTCAGACTTGCCGAAGAGCTTCTCCGCACGTGCCGGATTGGCCTTAGCCAAGGAAGCATAACGAACTTCGCCCATCAGGAATTCCTGATAGTCGCCGGTCGGTGCCTTGCTGTCCAGCGTGAACGGATTCTTGCCTTCTTCTGCCTTGCGAGGATCGAAGCGGAAGTTGTTCCAATAACCAGCCTCTACCGCCAGCTTCTCCTCGGTCTGTGCCTTGCTCATGCCCTTCTTGATACCATGGTTAATACAAGGAGCATATGCGATGATGATGGACGGTCCATTGTAGCTTTCTGCCTCCTGGAACGCCTTCAGACACTGATTGTAATCCGCGCCCATGGAAACCTGAGCCACGTATACATAACCATAAGTCATAGCGATGCCCGCCAGGTCCTTCTTCTTCGTCTCCTTACCACCGGCAGCGAACTGTGCGATAGCACCGGTACGAGTGGACTTGGAAGCCTGTCCGCCAGTGTTGGAATATACCTCGGTATCGAATACCAGGATATTCACATCCTCGCCAGAAGCGATCACATGATCCAGACCACCGAAACCGATGTCATATGCCCATCCGTCTCCGCCGAAGATCCACTGAGACTTCTTAGCCAGGAAGTCCTTATTCTTCACAATCTCCTTGCAGGTGTCGCAATCACAGCCAGACAGAACCTCTACCAGCTTGTCCGCCGCAGCGCCATTGGTCGCGCCTACCTGGAAGGTATCCAGATATTCCTTACAAGCAGCCTTGACTTCCTCAGAAGCCTTGTCGCTTTCCATAACGGACTCTACCTTCGCCTTCAAGCCATTACGCAGCGCCTTCTGCGCCAGGAACATACCATAACCAAACTCCGCATTATCCTCAAACAGAGAGTTAGACCAAGCCGGCCCCTGTCCCTTCGCGTTTACGGTATAAGGCGTAGACGGAGAGGAGTTACCCCAGATAGAGGAACAACCGGTTGCATTGGCGAGATACATTCTGTCACCGAACAACTGTGTCACCAGCTTCGCGTAAGGAGTCTCACCACATCCTGCGCAGGCGCCGGAGAACTCAAGCAACGGCTTATGGAACTGGCTGCCCTTGACGGTGGTATCCTTAAACTTCGCCAGTACTTCCGGCTTCTCAGCCAAGGTCTGACCATAGTTGAAGAATTCCTGCTCGCCCTTATTGGGTTCCAGAGCGCCCATCGTCAGTGCCTTCTCGCCCTTCTTACCCGGGCATACATTCGCACAGGAACCACATCCCGTACAATCCAGTGCAGAAATGGTCATTGCGAAATACATACCCGGCATACCGGTCATCGGTACCTTCTTCATACCAGCAGGCGCCTTCGCAGCCTCTTCCTCCGTCATCACAGCCGGACGAATGACAGCATGCGGACATACATAAGAACAGAAATTACACTGAATACAGTTGTCAGGATTCCAAACCGGAACATTGACAGCAATCCCGCGCTTCTCGAACGCGGAAGAACCAGAAGGTGTGGAACCATCTACATATTCCTTGAACGCAGATACGGGCAGAGTATTTCCTTCCTGCGCATTGACCTTAGACTGGATATTATTGACAAAGTCCACTACGTCCTTGCGGCCTTCGGTCACATGAACGATATCCAGACCCTCGTCCTTGCAATCCTTCCAGCTTTCCGGAACCTTAACTTCTACAACCTGCTTCGCGCCCTCTTCGATAGCGGCCCAGTTCTTCATAACGATATCGTCACCCTTACGGCCATAGGTCGCCTTGGCGGCAGCCTTCATCAGCTCAATTGCCTTATCCTCAGGAATGATATTCGCCAGTTTGAAGAAAGCAGACTGCAGAATGGTGTTGATACGAGTCGGGCCCATGCCAGTCTCGATACCAATCTTAACACCATCAATAGTATAGAACTTGATATTGTGGTCTGCGATGAACTTCTTCACCTGACCCGGCAGATGCGTCTCCAGGGCCTCTGCATCCCAGGAGCAGTTCAACAGGAACGTACCACCGTCTACCAGCTCCTGCACCATATTGTACTTACGGATGTAAGCCGGATTGTGGCAAGCCACGAAATTCGCCTTACGAATCAGATAAGTAGACTTGATGGGCTTATGTCCGAAACGCAGATGAGACATGGTCACACCGCCGGACTTCTTAGAATCATAATCGAAATATGCCTGCGCATACATATCGGTGTTGTCGCCGATGATCTTGATGGAGTTCTTATTCGCGCCTACGGTACCATCCGCACCCAGGCCCCAGAACTTACAGTTGATCGTGCCTTCCGGAGTGGTGATCAGCTGCTCGCCCAAAGGCAGAGACAGATTGGTCACATCATCCTCGATACCGATCGTGAACTTCGCCTTCTCGGTATTATTATATACAGCCACGATCTGTGTCGGCGTGGTATCCTTGGAACCCAGACCATAACGTCCGGAGAAAACAGGAGTCTGATCAAACTTGGTTCCCTTCAGAGCTGCCACAACATCCAGATACAGAGGCTCGCCCTGCGCACCAGGCTCCTTGGTCCTGTCCATTACGGAGATCAGCTTTACAGTATCCGGAATCGCGTCTACCAGAGCAGATGCGGAGAATGGACGGTACAGACGTACCTTCACCACGCCCACCTTCTCGCCCTTAGCCAACAGATAGTCGATCGTCTCCTCGATGGTGTCACAGACGGAACCCATGGCGATGATCACCTTTTCCGCATCTGGAGCGCCGTAGTAGTTGAACAGCTTATAATCGGTACCGATCTTCTCGTTCACCTTATCCATGTAGGTCTGCACAATCGCCGGCAGCGCATCATAGTAAGGATTGCAAGCCTCTCTGGCCTGGAAGAAGATATCCGGGTTCTGAGCAGAACCTCTCTGGCAAGGATGATTGGGGTTCAGCGCATGATTACGGAAAGCATCAACAGCCTCCATATCCACCAGATCCTTCAGATCTTCATAATACCAGGTCTCAATCTTCTGAATCTCATGAGAAGTACGGAATCCATCAAAGAAGTTGATAAAAGGAACACGGCCCTTAATCGCGGCACAATGCGCAACGGGAGTCAGATCCATCACTTCCTGTACGCTGGATTCGCACAGCATCGCACAGCCGGTCTGACGACATGCATACACATCGGAATGATCGCCAAAGATCGACAACGCGTGGCTTGCTAAAGCACGAGCGGAAACATTAAACACGCCCGGCAGCTGCTCACCGGCAATCTTATACAGATTGGGGATCATCAGCAACAGGCCCTGCGACGCGGTATAGGTCGTCGTCAGCGCGCCGGCTGCCAGAGAACCGTGTACGGTTCCAGCCGCACCAGCCTCGGACTGCATCTCCGTAACCTGTACGGTCTGCCCAAAAATATTGGTTCTTCCGGCAGTTGCCCACTCGTCAGTAGCTTCCGCCATGACGGATGAAGGCGTGATCGGATAGATCGCCGCAACATCGGTATACGCATAAGATGCATGAGCCGCTGCGTGGTTACCATCCATGGTTTTCATCTTTCTTGCCATTGGAAAACATCCTTTCTTCCTGAGCGGTCATTATCCGCTCTGATTTGTATTCTAAAGAAGCCATGAAAAAACACGGCATCTTGCCATACCCGTTTCTATTCTACCATCTTTTTTTGGCATTGTAAATAGGTTTGCCCATTTTTTCACAAGATTTTCACCCGCTGTTTTCTGCCTGCAGATATTGTCGGAACCAGTCGCCAATTTCCGCGAGACGCCGAACCCGATTCTTAGGTTTGCCTGATCGGGATAATTCATGATTCTCTCCATGGAAGAGCACCATGCGTGTCGGCGTGCTGTTTTGCTGTAAGGCATTATACATCTGAATGGCGTCGCTCATCCAGCACCGATAATCCTCATCCGATTGAATGAAAAGCGTGGGCGTCGCCGCCTTGGGCGCCTCCTTCAGGGGGGACGTGTTCCAAACCGTGTCGAAATCATGCCAGGGATCCGTCCCCAACTGGGCCATGTTATGGTAGAAACCGATATCCGTACACAGAGCCTTAGTTAGGTAATTCGAAATGCTGCGCTGGGAAGCCGCCGCCGCAAATCGATCGGTATGTCCAATCATCCAATTACACATGAACCCACCGTAGGAACCGCCGCAGATCCCAATTCGCTTCTCATCCAGCGCGGGATACCGTCGAATCACTTCATCCGTGAAGTCCATGAAGTCTTCAAAGTCAATCGTGCCCAGCTTCCCGGTCAGATTGGCAAAATCCTCTCCCCGGCCATCGCTGCCACGGGGATTGGTATAAAACACATAATACCCTTGCGCCGCCAAACACTGCATCTCATGATGGAACACAGCTCCAAACACAACTTTAGGCCCGCCATGCATCTCCAATACGCCCGGATACTTTCTTCCCGCCTCCTCATCCAACGGACGCAGCACATATCCTTCCAGTTCAATACCTGCTCGGTTTCGAAACGTGAAATATTCCGGTTCTGCCAATCGATGCTCCGCAAAATATGCGTCATTTTGATGCGTCAGCTGCATTTCTTCCCCCGTCTCCGGATTCAGATGCCAGACTTCTGCCAGACGCATGTCGCGAAACGCGATCATGTCGATTCCACGTTCACCTACGGTAAAGGAGGTAATCTGTCCTGGCTTGTCGCAGAGTTTGGTCAGCCGGTCGTCCGGATCCAAACGCCACAGCTCCGCGTGACTCCAGCCCGTATGCAGGAAATAGAGTGATCCATCCTTTGCGGCCAGTTTATCGCCGCCGCCATAAGACGCGTCCGTTCCTACCGTAGACGAGGGCGCGCCATCCATATCAGGCAATTCCCGCAAAGCTCCCCTGTCCAAGTGATATTCATAAAATCGTGGGCTCCTTCCCGGCCACTCATAAGTCTGCCCTGTAAAAAACAGCCGGTCGTCCGTGATGAAGAAAAGGTTCCCGATCTCCATTTCCTTCGGCAGCTCCACTTCCCGCTGCTCCTGACGCGCCATATCATATACGAAGAGCCGGGACGCATGCCCTTCCACATCGCCCTGTTCGTATCCCGCCCAGGCGATCCTACTTCCTGAAGAGGCCGTCCCCTGGACCTGAAACGGCGCCGTTGTCAGAGATTTCTTACTTCCATCCGCCGCATTATAAATCGAGATCACGCTGCGCTTGGAATTGATGATGCCGCGTCCGTTATACCAGAAGGGCAGCTCATCAAAAATCCGAACCTCCTCCTGCACCGGATTCTCCCGGGCCCAGACGTCTTCCGTCACGAGGTAGGTCGTATCTCCCAGCTTCCTGAGATCGCGAATCTGGCCTTCCAACTCTAAAAAGAGCGCAGCTTCACCGCCGTGAACGGATATCTGATACCACCGGCTCTTTTGTTCTCCCTTTTTCTGATCCCTGGCGCTGCGAAAGACCACCGTATCCTCGTCCAGCCAGAAAGCGCCCTTCTCGTCCACGCCGGAAGTCAACGGGCGCACTTTTTGCGTCTCCGGTTCCACGAGCCATAGTCCGCTGCGGTAATAGGGCTCTTCCTCCGCCGCCCTAGTCTCCGTAAACAGCAGATATTTTCCGTCCGGCGAAGCCTTCAGATCGGATAAGAAACGAAACGCGTATAAATCCTCATATGTGATTTTTTCCATTTTGCTTTCCTCACTTCAGATACTGATCCATCCAATTCAGGATTTCTTCCATACGCCGAATCCGGCTTCTGGGTCTGCCAGAGCGGGACAGTTCATGGTTCTCCTTGTCAAATAACACCAGTCTGGCCGGGCACCCATGGAGCTTGAGCGCCGTGAACATGGAGATGCCCTCTCCCATCCAGCACCGATAATCCTCATTAGAGTGAATAAACAGCGTCGGCGTCTTACATCGATCCGCATATTTCAGCGGAGAGAATTCCCAGAGCTTCGCCGCGTCCTCTCGCGTCACCGTTCCATGATTCGTCCGTGTAAAGGTATATCCTATATCCGAAGAATGCTCGAAAAGAATCCAGTTGGAGATGCTGCGCTGAGAAGCCGCCGCCGCAAACCGGTTCGTATGTCCGATGATCCAGTTGGTCATGAATCCGCCGTAGGAGCCGCCAGTCACTCCCAAACGTTCGGGATCCACGTCCGGATACTTGGCCAGCATTTCATCCAGAAACTCCATCAGATTCTCGTACTCCACGGTTCCATACTTTCCGCAGATGTCTCCAAAGGCATTTCCCCGGCCATCGCTGCCCCGTGGATTGCAATAAAACACGAAATAACCGGCATTGGCCCATACCTGCATCTCGTGATGAAATACGCCGCCGAATACGGTCCTGGGGCCGCCATGAATATGAAGAATCGCCGGATACCGCACGCCTGGCTGATACCCCACGGGCTTCATCGCGTATCCGTGAATCTCGACATCATCTTTTCCCGTATAGCTGTAAAACTCCGGGACGCTGACCATATGGCTCGCGCTCCACTCGTCGTTCAAATGAGTAACTCGCTCCCCATCCAGGTAGAGTTCCGCCAGACGAAGCCCATACATGCCGCAGCACAGGAGATGTCCGTTTCCTACATCAAAACTCTCACAGGAGCCCTCCGGCGTCAATGCCTCCGAGATATGCCCAGAAAAATCCAGCTTCTTCAGCACTGTACTCTCCTCCACTGTCGTCAGAAAATACAGCCCCTCCTCGGTCATCTTGAGGCCCTGTCCCGCGCCCATCTTAGCGTCACTGCCCACGCTGCCGTGCCCGATGCTGTACTCATAATCCGCCAGCAACCGCATCGAACCATCCTCCGGATTCAGCAGGTAGAAGCAGCAATATTCCATCTGGCCATACCGTTTTTGCTCAGAAGACACCAGCAAGATCTGGCCATCTGGCCAAAATTGCGCAGTTTGAAAACGACACCTTTCCGGCTCGATCAGGCAGCGGCTCTGCCCGGTAGCCTGGTCATACAGATACAGTCCCCGGTAGGTATATCGCATCCCTTTTTCCCACAAAGCCCCGCTGTACAGAATCCTGCCTTCCTTCTCCGCGCAGAACGCAGCGTCGAACCAGGGCTCCGTCACCGCCGTGAGCGCTCCGGTCTCCTTCTGATACAGATACAGCCGGTTTCGCTTTCCCGCGGTAAAACCTGCGCCATTCGCCCAGAATGGCGCTTCCTCCAGAACCTCCCAGTCCTCATCCTTGCCCTTCACCTGGTTTTCCTGTACCGCCTCCACCAGATAGCCGCCGTTTTCCAGGCTGTGAAGACGCGCGTTTTTCACAGGCAGGCCAAATGCCCTTTGCGCCTCGCCTCCCTGCGGATCGAGCTCATAAAAGACCGACCAGGCTTCCTCCGCCATCTTCTTCTGATCCGCCTGATCCCGCGCTGCCGAAAAGAGCAGTGTCCCCTCGCTCGTCCAGACATAGGACGAGGCGTCTCCCCGCGAAGTCATCCTCCGGCTCCTCCTGGTCCTGATATCCAGCAGATAAAGATCTCCCGGATACCCGTTCTTTTCCTCATCCGGCCTGCGCACCACAAAAGCGGCGCAGCTTCCGTCCGGCGAGAACCTGGGATCGCTGACAAAACGAAAATCCATCAGCGACCGAATCATTGTCTTTTCCATATCCATAACCCCCTTTTATACATCACAAGGGCGGGAAGTCCGGCTCCCCACCCCTGTCATTGACTCATTCGCCATATGTATAGATCTCGATGGTCTCGATGATAACATCCTCTTCCGGCTTATCTTCTAAGACCTCCGTCTGATCCACGCCATTCAGGATCTGTGCTTCCGTTACCTGATCTTCCGTATAGGTCTTCACCTGCGAGATGGCGTCTACCACATCCATACCTTCCACAACCTGACCAAAGACCGTATGCACATACTGCGTATACGTATCCGGGTACCGCACGGCCCGCAGATTGCTCAACTGATAGTCCAGATAGATGGCGCCGCCCACTTCCTCAAACTTGTCGATCTTGGCCTCATCCACCTTGTACTTATCCTCTACGTCCATATTATAACGCCTATAATCATCCACTTCTTTATCGTCTGAAGTGATGATGAAAAACTGACTGCCGTTCGTATTGGAACCCCGGTTGGCCATGCAGAGCGCTCCGCGGTATGTTCCCAGATACGGCACGCTCTCATCTTCGAAAGTATCCCCCCAGATGCTCTCGCCGCCAGTGCCTGTCCCCGTGGGATCTCCGCTCTGGATCATGAAGTCCTCGATCACACGATGGAAAATCACACCGTCATAGTACCCTTCCTGCGCATGCGTCACGAAGTTCTCCACAGCCTTCGGAGCCGCATCGGGAAAAAGCCGCACGGTAAACTCACCCATGTTCGTGACAAAACGCGCCATCGTATCTCCCTTTTCCGGCTCTGCGAACTGCTCGTCATACTTCTCCGCGCTGTAATGCTGGTAGACGCTGTTACTGCAGCCTGCAATACTGCATATCAGAAGCACCAACGCGCTTGTCATGACAAAAAGCTTCTTCTTCATCTTATCGTATCCTCCCGTTTTTCTTTACTTGGAAGCCATCGCTTCCTCGATGACTTCCAGAACCCGCTGCGTGCCGGATTCCTGTTGATCCCTGTCCATGGCCTGGCGATACCGGTCCCGATTGCGATAGACCTCTTCCACCGCCGCGAGAATCCGTTCCGGCGATAGTTTTTCCTGCTCCAGTGTGTAGCTGTACCCCTTCTCGGTAAAAGATCGGGCGTTCAGAATCTGATCGCCGCGACTGGCCGAAAGCGGCAACGGCACCAGCACATTCGGCAGCCTGAGAGCCAGAATCTCCGCCAGGGAATTGGCGCCTGCCCGGCAGAGCGTCACATCCGCCGCCGCATAGAAATGAGGCATCTCCTCGTTGGCGTATTCGATCTGAAAGTATCCTTCCTGACCCGCCAGACTCTCGTCCCGATTCCCTTTGCCGCACAGATGCAAGACCTGAAAATGGGGCAAGAGACGGGACAGCGCCTGCCTGACGCCTTCATTCAACGCGCGCGCGCCGGAACTGCCTCCCATGACCAGAAGCACCGGACGATCCGCCGACAGTCCGCTGATGGCAAGCCCCCGATTCCGGCTGCCCGACAGCAGAGAGTCTCGAATCGGCGTCCCGGTATACACGCCCTTCCCCTGCGGCACGTAGCGAAGCGCATCCTGAAAGTTGACGCAGACTTTCGATGCGAAAGGCATCGCCAGTTTATTGGCCAGTCCCGGCGTGATATCGGACTCGTGACATACGCAAGGGATCTTGCGCCAATGCGCGGCAATCACCACAGGCACGCTGACAAAGCCCCCCTTTGAGAATACCACATCCGGCTTAAGCTTCCCTAAAAGCTTACGTGCCTGAAAGAGTCCTCGGATCACATGAAAGGGCATCGTGAGATTCTCTAACGTGAAATAGCGATTCAGCCTCTCGGAATCAATCCCATAGTAGGAAATCCCCAAGGGCTCGATCAGGCTCTTTTCCATGCCCTTCTCGCTTCCCACATAACAGACCCGATATCCCTTTTGCCGCAGGTAGGGAATGAGCGCGATATTCGGCGTCACGTGCCCGCCGGTTCCGCCGCCGGTGAGCACTACGGTCTTGCGAGCGCTCATTTCTCTGCCTCCAGCGCCTTTCTGACCTTGTCCGCGGCCTCAGCCACCTGATTTGTGAGTCCCTGCATGGGCTCCCAGCCGATCCGCACACTATCTCCCTGATATCTGGGAATGATGTGCATATGATAGTGCATCACCGTTTGTCCGGCAGCTTCCCCGTTGTTCTGCAGGACATTGATTCCATCCGGATGCAGTCCCTCCTGCATGGCTTTTACCACCTTTTGCGCCGTAATCATCACCTTGCAGGCCATCTCGGCGGGAAGCTCCGTAAGATCCTTCGCGTGCACCTTCGGCAGGATCAGCAAATGCCCCACCGCAATCTTACAAAAAATACATCCATCCATATTCTAACACCCTTTCCATGATATCCTATCCGGTCTTTTCGATCAGACCGTATTCAAGAGGAACGCAATCAGCCGCTGTACGATCTGTCTCTGTTTGGCCAGGATTGGCTCCGCTTCCTTCTGCCAGGCAACCAAGGCCGCGTACGTGGACTGATTCTCAATCTCATTATAGAGCAGCAGATCCCAGGGGATTCGCTCTTCTTCCGGCTCTTCCGCAGCTCTGCCCTTTGCGCCTAAGGCGCGTAAGCACTGGATCTGCGCCTGCTTGTCCATCATGTTCCGCTCTAAGAGCCTTCTTTTGATCGGATCTATAACATCCGAAAGCCTCACGCGATAGATCTCCCGATACTGCACCGCCTCTTCTTCCAAATCACACAGCCATTCCTGCCGAACCCCATCCTCCATCTTGACGCCTCCAAACTCTCATCTGAAAACATTGTATGCGGACAAGTCCTGTCTCATGACTCTTCCTGAAGAAGGCCCTGATATACATCCCGTTTTGAAATGCCCCGATCCTTGGCCACCTGCTTCATCGCCTCTTTCTGCGGTAATTCCGAATACAAAGCCATGTGTTCAGTCAGCGTCATCTGCTCCCATCGCGCTCTCTCTTCGCGCTCCCGCACCAAAGAATCCGCACCTTCCAAAATCAGCACATATTCTCCCCGGGGATCCTGTTCCTGATAGTACGCGATCGCCTCTGACAGCCTCATCCGCAGCATCTCCTCATGGCGCTTTGTCAGCTCCCGCCCCATTGCCAGCTTCCTGTCTCCAAAAGCCTCCAGGAAGTCGGACAAGGTCTGCCGCAGATGATGCGGCGCTTCATAGAAGATCACCGTTCGCTCCTCTGTGCGGAGCGCTTCCAGACGCGCGCGTCTCTCCTTGCCGCCTGCCGGCAAAAATCCCTCGAACACGAATCGACGGCTGGGCATTCCGGACATGGACAGCGCCGTAACAAAGGCGCATGCTCCGGGTAAAGCCGTGACCGGAATCCCTTCCTCACAGCAGCGCCGTACTAGGATCTCTCCCGGATCCGAAATCGCCGGCGTTCCCGCGTCGCTCACCAGCGCCACGGTTTTTCCCTCTCTGAGTTTCTCGAGGATTTGTTCTGTCCGCTCCTGCTCATTATGCTGATGACAGCTGATCATGGGGGTCTTAATGCCCAGATGATTTAGGAGTCCCAGCGTATGCCGCGTATCTTCCGCCGCAATCAGATCCGCCTCGGCCAACACCCGTTTTCCCCGTTCCGTCATGTCCTCCATGTTACCGATCGGGGTGGGACATACGATCAATTTTCCTGTCATGTCTGCCTCCTATAATCGATTGACCAGTTTCATGATCTTCGACTCGTGTACGGTAATCGCGTTCTTAGGACATAGTTCCTGACAGCAATAACATCGGATACACTGATGATAATGTACCGCCGGATACCGCCCTTCCATCGTAATCGCCTTGGCCGGACAATTCTGGTAACAGGCCCGGCAGCCGACGCACCGGTCGTGATGAAACCTCACCCTGGGCCTCAGCCAGGATTCCAGAGTGCGTCCCACGGGCCCTAACTTCCGCATGAGATGCGGATCGATGTGATCCGGCATGCGAAAATCCTTCTGCACAAATCGTTCCGGATCCTCTCCCGCCTTCTCTACCTCTGCCGCGGAAACCTTTCCCAGACCGCGCTGATACGCCTGCTCCAGCGTCGGCACCTGTTCCCGCTCCAGCCCAATGAGGTGAGAGGCCAGAAGGTCCAGATCAAAGGGATTCTCTGACGCCAGAAGCACGCCTACCTTTCGCGGCGTACCGCCGGTGGGGCCATTTCCCTCCATCGCCACAATCCCGTCCATCCAGCATAGGACCGGATGCGCTGCCAGACAAATATCAATCAGAGCATCCGCAAAATCCGCGCTCTGCGGCATACGAAAATGATACTCTGCCTTTTTGGTCCCCGGCACCGTGCCGAACTGATTCTTCACTGCTCCTGTAAACGTCATCATGCCATGTGTCTTCAGCTTCGATACAGAAATGACCTTATCCACATCCCGCAGCATCGCCGTCTGTGTCAGGCGCTTTAATAACTTCCCCTGCGGATTCTCCACTTCTATGGCTTCCGTATTCCAATTCAGGCTGGCTCCGGCTCTTTCCGCCGCCGCCTGAATCCCAGTTCCCTTATAAATCCTTCGCAGTGCCTCCTGATTAAACAGTCCGCCCGGACTATCTCCAATGAGGACTTCACACCCCTGCTCCCGCAGCAGACGCGCCAGAGTCTCCACAAACAGCGGATGTGTAGTCGCCGCGAATTCCGGCTCTTTATTCATCACCAGATTGACTTTCAAAAGCACTCGATCTCCTGGTGATACAAAGGCTTTCCATCCTCCCAGATCCCGGATAGCCTCTTCCATTGCTTCTTTGAGCCTCTCGGGCTCATATTGCTCACATGCTCGCAGACTGACTGTTGCCATTGTTTCCCTCGTAGATTCTTCGAACCGGCTCTGTATAAGAACCGTCCTCATGATAGATGATGAGAGGCGGCGTCACGCGCAGTTCTGGTGCGCCGCCGCGGATCCCCTCAATAAGGACCATATTGGGCTCCCGCTCCAGTTTAGGATAGACGAGCTGCATCCGCTTCGGCTCGATTTTGAATACGCGCATCTGCTCCATGATCTCTGGCAGTCTCATGGGACGATGCACCATATAAAAACGGCCCCTGCTCTTGAGCAGCCGCGCAGCCGAACCGAGAACATCCTTCAATGTACAGGCGATCTCATGTCTTGCCAGATTCATCGCCAGGTTCCGGTTATGCTGCCCTGCCGGCACCTTCATATACGGCGGATTCACCGTCACCACATCCCAGGCTCCTGCCTTCAGCTGTTCCTCACAATCCCGCAGATCCCCCTGTAAGATAGAGATCTGCTCCTCCCGCCCATTCACCTGGACGCTGCGCCGAGCCATGTCTGCCGATTCCTCCTGCAGTTCTAATCCCGTAAAATGGGCTCCAGGATACCGGCTCTCCATCAGAATCGGAATCACACCTGTACCACTGCAGAGATCCAGCACCCTTTCGCCCGGATACACCCTGGCGAAGGCGGAAAGAAGCACCGCGTCCATGCCAAAGCAGAACCGCCCGGGATGTTGAATGATCTGCCGCCCATCCCGCTGCAGCTCATCCAGCCGCTCTCCCTCCTTCAGAAAACTTTTCTCAATGGCCTCCATGATCCTGTTCCAGCTCCTCCAGCTGTTTCTTTTCCTCCTGATCCATTGACTGGCCGCCCTTATTCCGATTTCGTTTCCGGCGTATGATCTCAATCTCGTCTAAGGGGTACTCCGCGATCTCCACATCCCCCTTCTCATTCTGACGTACGCCCACCTTCAAAAGCTGTCTGAGCACATTGACGTGCAAGACTTCTCCCACACCATTCGGGGTCTGTACCAGATCCCCCTCAGCTGGAAGCTTGCGCGTCAGCTCCTCATAGGTGCTCTCCTCGTATTTGAGGCAGCACATCAGCCGGCCGCAGGTTCCCGAAATCTTGGTCGGATTCAGGGAAAGATTCTGATCCTTTGCCATCTTGATGGATACCGGAATGAAATCCGGTAAGAATGTCTGACAGCAAAATGGCCGGCCGCAGATGCCCATGCCGGGGCAGGCTCTGGCTTCATCACGAACTCCAATCTGACGCAGTTCGATACGCGTACGAAAGACCGCCGCAAGATCTTTTACCAGTTCTCGAAAATCGACCCGTCCCTCTGCCGTAAAATAAAACAGGATTTTGTTACCGTCGAAGGTATATTCCGCATCAACCAGTTTCATCTCCAGACCACGCTTTGCGATCTTCTCCCGACAAACTTCCATAGCTTCCTTCTCTGCCTGGATATTATGCTTGTTTGTCTCCTCATCCTTTTCTGTAGCCTTTCTCAGAATGGTCCGTACCGGAGCCACAATATCCTGATCCGAAGCCAACCGCGGGCTCTGCACTACCATCCCGTACTCGACTCCCCGGGAAGTCTCCACAATCACATGGTCTCCCCGCTCGACCCGATTCACACCCGGCTGAAAATAATAAATCTTCCCTCCGTGTCGGAACCGGACACCAATCACCGTAATCAATCCACATCCTCCTATTTATCCAACGTCTTTCGTCTGGACAGCCTGGTCAACAGCCAGTCCGACCAAAGTCCGAAATTCACATTGTGCAATAGCTTATTCTTGGCATCTTCCAAGATGTCTATTTTTTGATATAACGCAGGCATTTCATATAGATTCGCCGAAGATTCCAGCTGATCGCCAAGATCCTGGCATACACACCCCGCCAGGCTGCCTGTCTCCCGCAGGACAATCAAGTCTCTGAACCATACCTGCATCATTCGCAGGACTTCCTGTATCGAGTCTTTATCTTCTTCCAAAGCTGCGCTGCGTGCGAGTATCTCCCATGTGTCCAAACGAGCCAGCCCGGACAGCCACTCCATCCAACGTTCCCGCAGGCGGATAAACTCTTCTGAACGTGCCATCCGCAGAGCCTGTCCTACTGCTCCGCTGCTTAAAGCCGCACAGGATCTTGCGACCGCGTCTCCGATCCCGTACCTCTCCACCAAAACCCGCCGCACCGTCTCCTCCGGCAGCGGCAGCAACCGCAGCAGTACACATCGCGATCGTACGGTCGGCAGAAAGCTCTGTACGTTTTCCGCCAAAAGCAGAATCACACCATAGGCCGGCGGTTCTTCAATCGTCTTCAGCAACGCGTTCTGTGCCTGTGCATTCATCAGATGCGCCTGCTCCACGATATATACCTTACGCCCCGCATAATAGGGCAATATCTCTATATCCTGCACCAATTCCTCTCGGATCCGCTGCACAGGCAGCGTCCCCTTCTCTCCTGGCTGGATATAATGCATATCTGGATGATTCCCAGATAGAAAAACGCGGCAGGAATCACATCTGCCGCAGGGTTCTCCATTCTCGGGAGCTTTACACAAAAGCGCCATCGCAAACTGCCCGGCTAATGTCCTCTTGCCGGCTCCCTCCGCGCCTTCCACCAAATACGCATGAGAAACCCGGCCGGCGGATATAGCCGACCGGATATGCTTCAGGACGGCATCATGACCTATCAGCCGTTCTCCTACACGCTTCTCATACATCAGAACTTATGGAACTGCTCAACATCCAGGACAAAGACTGTCGCTCCACCAGCCGTTACCTCGATGGGATACGGAATATATCCTTCCGGCGTAGATGTATAGGGCTGATTCGCAATCGTCATCTGTTTCTTTGTCTGGCAGCGCTCATGCACGATCTTCAGCGCCTCGTCCAACCGATCTTCTTCCACACCGATCAGCATCGTGGTATTGCCTACCCGCAGAAAACCGCCGGTACTGGCCAGCTTTGTCACCTGAAATCCTTCCTTATTCAGAGCGGTGGTCAGCCTCCCTGCGTCCTCATCATGAATAATTGCCAATACAAGTTTCATCGCGTCCTACCCCTTTCCTATAGAAATTTATTATCGAAGCCTTTGCCTTTGCAAATAAGGCTGCAGCGCTTCCATAATCTGCTCATGTATTTCCCCCGGCTCCTGGGCTCCGTCAATCACGTGAACACGCCGCGGATACCAACGTCCGAGTGCGGCAAATCCATCGTGAACCCTTCGATGAAAGTCCCCTTTCTCCTGTTCCAGGCGATCCAACTGTCCTTCCTGCTGTCTCGCCTTACGCCGCAATCCCTCTTCATAATCAATCTGTACGACCAACGTCAGATCCGGTTCGAGTCCATCCGTAGCGAATGCGTTGATCTCCCGCACCTTCTCCACACCCAGTTTCCGGCCGATTCCCTGATAGACCAGGCTGGAATCCGTAAACCGATCGCTGATGACGATATAACCCGCCTCCAGCGCTGGGCGGATCACCTCTTCCACATGCTGCGCACGCGCCGCCGCGTACAACAGCGCCTCTGTCCGCGCCGACATTTTTTGATTCGCAGGATCCAACAAAACCTTACGGATCTCCTCGCTGATGGAGGGGCCACCTGGTTCTCTCGTACATAGAACCCGATATCCCGCCTTTTCAAGAGATTCGCGCAAAAGTCCTATTTGCGTCGTCTTCCCGGAACCATCCGGTCCTTCTAACGAGACAAACACACCCATCGGAATCTCCTCCTCCCCCCAACCAAAGTACCTAATATGGCTCAGTCTCTACAACTATAGAAAACTTTCTAGCCACGCTTATTATACCCCAACATAATTCCTGTCGGAGATGGGCGCCCTTTGGCGGCCATCTCGTGGCGTGGCTCAGTCTCTACAACTATAGAAAACTTTCTAGCCACGCTTATTATACCATACTTACCTGATAATATCAATTTTTTCTTACCATTCGAATGAATTTTCATAGAATTTTTACAGATGTTTCGAGGAAAAAACGACCGTCTTCCACGATGCGCAACGTGAAATCGGCCGTTTTCTTGGAGCCTTCTCTATGTTACATTCGCTTCTCCCTAGGCGCTGCCGAATGATAGGCGCAACCGCCGGCACAGCCACTGCAGCCGCCAGGGCAGCTGCCACAGCCTTTACCGTTCTTGTGGTTACGAACAAGACCTCGAATGATAAGACAAACTACTGCTACCAGAATCACACTGATGATGATCGTTGCCCACATATCTTCTCCTCCTTTTAGTTAGCATTTACTAACCTTCTTGAGGATACCACATACATTCCGCTTTGTCAAGTCTTTTTCAGGCTTTAATGAGAACAAAGCACTTTCCTTCCGGCAACGTCTCTGTTTCAGACACTTCATTATATTGCATGATCTGATCGGGCGTCGTATTAAATCGTTTCGCGATGCTCCAGAGAGTATCTCCCGGCTGAACGATATAGAGCGCCATCGATGGAATCGCGGCCATTTCTTCCGATGTCATAGGTTCCATTCGCGCTTCCTGCAAAACATTCACATCCTGCAGACTGGCTGCTATCCATTCCATCTGACACTGTACCGAAATCCGGATTCGATGACCACCCTGCCAAATTGCCGAGGCATCCTGTACCAGGACATGAACTCGAACATTCATATCTTGGCTCTCGCCCAGGTTCATACTGTACTGAAACGGAACCTCTGTCGCAAATGCGCAAGCGCCCCCATTTTCTCCCGGCGCCTGATAATAAACGGCTGCGTGCAATACTCCTTCTACCTGCAGTTGGCCTTCCTCCAGCATCACATCATCCACATGCGGAACTGCTGTGGTATAGAAGATCTGTACCGGATCCGGAAGATTTTCCGGCATCTCGACATCGTTCTCTGCCCGGAAAGCTGATGTCTCCATGCGCATAGGCCCATTCAGCACTGTCTGCAGTCTATCGCATTCGATACGCCATGACGGCATGTAAAGATCCTGTACAAAATGCTGTTCTTTTTCCTCATACACACGCAGCACGCAATCACAAAGCGTTTCGGTGTCAAAGACGCGCAGTTCTCCATCATCGTCCGGGCCAATCCGGACCGATGGTTTCTCTGGCTGCATCTGCAATTCGCACTTCATGCCCGGTGCTATCCCCAGCCCATCCAACATTCCACTGAAAGGAATCCTCTGCTGCAGACAATACACCTGCGTATCGCTCTCCTCCGTTGTATATAGAACCGAAATCTCAAGTTCTCCCCGTACCATGGCCTGATCGGTCATGAGCTGTACTTCCTTACTGCATAGAAACGCGTCCCACCAGAGAAGTTCGCTGATATTGCCCATAGCGTCCGGAATCTTCAGCTCTTCCTTGACAATCAGTTTTTCATGGCATTCAGCCACATTGCTAGAAAGGCTGCGCACGCTCTCCAGTACTTGCAAGTCATCCTCTCCCTGTACCTGACTAATCATAGAGATGGCCGGATGTAGGACAATCTCTGCCGACAATTCCAGCATAGCCGATAGATTCAGCTTCCGACCGCTTCTCAAGATAACCCGCATATCTTCTACATTCGACTGAAATGTGCATACCGGTGAAACCGTGTCTTCGGAAGCATCCGTGGGCAGCGAGGCCTCCAGTGTGACGGAGGTTCTCATACTATGTACCGTCCAGCCTGTGCCCTCTGCCAGATATAGAATGTCCACCCAGAGCTTTCCCCGTACCAGGAGCCTTCCATTCTCCAAGGTGTTCTCCTCTATACAGGGCGACAGCTCCGTTTGCAAGACTCGGGCCATATCCGGCTTTCCATCCGGAATCAGAATATCTTCTTTGACAGGGATCCGTGTCTGCGTCAGCTCTTTGCTCTCGGCCCCGCTCCATTCTTCTTTAATCTGTTCCAACGCCATATTCTTCTCTCCTTTTATTGACTTACATCCTTCAGACGAAATTGGATCTCCGCCCCCGTATCCTTTGTCAAGAGAACCATGTACGGATACGAAACACTCTGTGAAACCACTTCTCCTGCCTGCGGCGCAATCAGATGCGCTTCGATCAGAATCTTATTTCCCATATCCTTGGCTGCTGTAATCTGAATACTGTAGCCGCCTGTTTCTTTCTGTCCAAATCCGAACGCAATATACAAATCTTCCCCGTTTCGATACGAAAAACCAAATTTTTCTCCCTGTTCCTGTAAGATTTTCTCAGAAAGCTTTTGCGGCACCTGATCCCCCGAGATGATCTCATAGCTCAGATCAGGCGCCGCCGCTTCATCCTCCCCAGCCCCGCTTTCCTCGGCGCTGCCGCAGGCGGCGCATGTAAAAATAATCGCAATAAAGAGGGTCAGCAAGCGTCTCCATCTTCTCCGCATCCTTTTCTTCCTCCCTGTGTCCGTGATAGTACACTATATGCGGAATCCTTGGATCTATGCGCCCCAACTTCGAATTTTCCTCCGTCCCGACGGATAGCCCCTTCGGTATTTTCCCATGGTATCATATCCGCCGATTCCCTGGGATCCTGAAAACGTAAGAGCCACAACCTCCTCCACATCGATACGCTGCTGCAAAGGTGTATACGCGATCTCAGCACAAAGGATCACTGGATCCATCGCGTGAATCAATACGCGTCCCGGACTGGAGGCAAAGTTAGCTCCGCTCTCCATCAGCAATTCATAATAACTTTGACATGCTCCTGCGATAATCACCAGCCGATCCATATCCGGCTGTATCGCACGGGCTCTTCTCACAGTTTCCGCGAAATACCGAGAACTGCGGTACGAATCTTCCTGCATCAGATTCTCAGTCCCGCGCGGCAGCGAATCATGCCCTGTTACCACCAGAATCTCAGGCCGATACTGCCTAAGACACCGCAGCACCTCGATCGGCTGCTTCCTTTCCTCTATGGCCTCCCCATATACTTCCAATCCCAGTTCCTTATAATACTGCTGGCAAATATGCAGATACTCCGGATCCCCATCCAGATGCAAAATTCGCACATTTTTAGGAAAACTTCCTCCATGGGTGATTCCCGTCTTGCTGTGACGACGTTTGAGTTCCTCGATCTTCTCCTCGAGCCGCTGTGTCTCTCTTCTTCTTGTGCCTCTGACAGCCTCTGCTCTTTGTTCCACCAAATCCGCATAGTCTGCATCCGCTGTCACGCGATATTCTACCCCCGAAAGCAGCACGCGGCCATCTGCGCGGACTTCTTCCACATAGAAAAGCAGATCCTGTCCATAGGATCGGCGCCGCACCCAGCTTCCTCTCTGAATCATATAAAAAACCCCCTTCCCAATGCATTATTGTATGCATGCATGGGCAAGGGAGTTCGTCCGCTCACGTCACCATTCTTCTATATAGGGCCGCTCGCGATGCCACCATTCCTCCTGATCCTCGATAAAACGGGAGACCACTGAATAATAATCCCCATCCGGCCGATACTTAATAAAATCCCGAATCGTTTTCACAAACTTCTCTTCCACCTTAGAATCCATTGTGTTCAAAAATTCTTCCGCCAGTTCCACGATCTGAGCCGGCTTCTTTTCCTCCGGGAGATCTCTCACAGCCTGCATCAGATTCTTTTGGCAGGGAAATAAGACTTCTGCTTCCTGTAAAATCATACGCAACCCATACAACACTGTAGCAGACGCTGATCTTACTTTCAGATACGTATTCCCCGTCTTGCAGCCGCTCTGCCAAAAGTATCCGCTGTACAGACGAAATGCGGCATAAAAGCTTTTCATCTTTTCTTCCCGTTCCTGCTTTTGAAAGACACCGAGACGTGCCACTATGTCTTCTATTTTCGGATCTCTGGTAAACAGACATCGGGCATGCATATATGCATACCGCGTGGGTTCGCTGCCATGATCGGCCGCGGCCTCCAAATATTCTTTGGTATAATACTTCAGATCAAAATAACCGCCCGGATAATCACAGCCTTCAAAGACGCACTCCGTAATCCGGCGCTCATCACGCTGCCTTTCATATCGTTCCGGCGTTACAACGACAATGGCGTCCACATCGGAATCAGGCCGTTCCAGTCCTTTTGCGATCGAACCGCCCAGGATTACCGCTAATACCTCTAGATCGTTTTTGAACTTTTCTATCAGATTTTGTATAGCTTTCTCGTGTTGAGGATACATTTTTCCCTTTCAAAAAAGGGGCCGTAATCACACAGCCCCTCGCTTTTTAAATTCCTGCCGTCATCTCTTCCTTCAGTGCCTGTGTCAGTTTCTCAGCCTCTTCCGCCGTCTTTCCGTTCGCACCGAAGTAGAACTTGATCTTGGGCTCCGTACCGGAAGGTCTCACACATACCCAGCAATTATTTTCCAGGCGAATCCGCAGCGCATCTGACTTCGGATAATCCTTGAAGCCTCTGAGATAATCTTCTACCGCGATCACTTTCAGTCCCGCGTAGCTTTCCTTCGGATTCTCGCGCATCTGCGCCATGATCTCTTTCATCTTGGCCGCGCCCTCGATTCCCTCAAATGCCATAGAAACTACAGCTTCCTTATAATAGCCGTATTTCTTATACAATGCCTCCAGATGATCGATCAGACTGACGCCCTGCGCCTTGCAGATCGCCGCCATTTCACAAATCAGCATGCTGGCGCTCACCGCATCTTTGTCTCGAGCATAGGTTCCGCACAGGTATCCATAGCTCTCCTCAAAACCAAACAGGAAGGTGCCTTTCCCGCTTTGCTCACTGCGCAGAATCTGCTGACCGATATATTTGAAGCCTGTCAAGACATCCCGCAGTTCTACCCCATACTCTTCCGTCATGGGCCGCACCATCTCCGTGGTCACGATGCTCTTCACCACAAAGCCGTCCGCGGGCAATGTGCCTGTCTTCTTTCTGGCATCTAGAATATAATGCGTCAGCAACATGCCGGTCATGTTCCCAGTAAAAGGCTTATATCCTTCCGGTGTCTTGACCATGATTCCCATACGGTCTGCATCCGGATCTGTACCCACAATCAAATCCGCGCCAATCTTTTCTCCCAGCTGTCTCGCCAATTCCAGCGCACGTACATCTTCTGGATTCGGATAGGGTACCGTGGGGAAGTCGCCATCCGGCAGCTCCTGTTCCGGCACCACATGTACCTGCGTGAATCCACATTCTGCCAACACCCGGCGCACCAGCTTATTGCCCGTGCCATGGAGCGGCGTATAGACGATCTTCAAGTCGCCCGCGCAACTCGCCAGAGTCTCGGGATCGATCCGGTGTTTCTTGATCTCCTCGATGTAAGGCGCATCCACATCTTCCCCGATCTCTATATACAGCCCGGCCTTTTCCGCTTCTTCCCGCGGCATCACCTGGATTCCATCAAAGATATCCACCTTCTCGACCTCATCAATGATCTCGCTATCCATCGGAGGCGGTACCTGGCATCCATCCTCCCAATATGCCTTATACCCGTTATACTTGGAAGGATTGTGGCTCGCTGTGATGACGACGCCTCCCTTACATCCCAGGTGACGCACTGCATAAGAGAGTTCCGGTGTCGGGCGAAGTGATTCAAATACGTATGCTTTGATCCCGTTGCCATTGAAGACCGCTGCGGTCTCCCTTGCGAACACATCGGACTGATGCCGAGAATCATACGCAATGGCAACGCCCTTTTCCTTGGCCGCCGGATCCTGCTTCAGGAAATAATTCGCAAGTCCCTGTGTTGCACGCCGTACCGTATACACGTTCATGCGATTCGCTCCGGCTTCAATGACTCCGCGCAACCCAGCCGTTCCAAACTCCAAGTCCTTGTAGAAACGCTCCTGGATCTCCTTTTCGTCATCCTGAATCCCGCAAAGTTCCTCCTTGGTCGTCTCATCGACGGCGTCCGAAGAAAGCCACCTCTCATACCTTTCTTTGTATTCTTCCATCTTGAAACCTCCTTACGTGATATAATACATGCAATATGTTACTGCTCTTGCTCACTTACATCCGTGCTGTCAGATACAGATTCCTGTACAGAAATACTATTCTGATCTCCATACGAGCTTTCTTCATAACTGTTGGTTTCGCCCGAAGAACCGCCTTCCTGGCTGGAACTCTCTTCATAAGAGCTTTCCTCATAAGAACTCTCCTCTACAAGAGAGCTCTCTTCTTGAGAGCTCTCTTGCATGGAACTGTCTTCATAGGAACTATCTTGATACGAACTATCTTCATAGGAGCTATCCTCGTAAGAACTGTCCTCATAGGAGCTGTCTTCGTAGGAGCTATCCTCATACGAACTATCTTCGTAGGAACTTTCCTCGCGAGAACTATCCGGGTAGGAACTGCTCTCATGCGAACTGTTGCCGCTGCTGGAATTTTCTTCATGTCGAGAACTTTCCTCATAACGGGAGCTTTCTTCCTCGGAACTTTCCTCCGGCAACTGGTTAAACTGCGAGAAATATAGATTGACGGTAGACAACGAAGAAGAATCCAGCACCAGATCGTAGCCAATTGCTTCATAGCCTACGCGAGCCATCACGAGATAATAGGTTCCATACGGCAAAGTAAATTCTACGGCTCTGCCATTATAGGTTCCCATATACTCGCCGTCACAGTAAATCGCTACACCGCTCATGGATGCTGTCACCGATACCGTCACCATGGTCGATCGCAGTTCTACCGTTACCTGCATATACGGCTGAGATACGTCGATAGTCTGGGTCACGGTCTCATATCCTTCCGCGGAAATCACCAGCTCATGCTCTCCATAAGTCGCGGTAAAAGTGGTATCCTCCTGTTCCTCACCATCGAGTGTCACGGTTGCCCGTACCCCTTCTGGCACTACATTGACGTCCACCACAGCCGTCTCTTCACTGATCTCCGGAAGACGCAATTCTTGACGAATGCCTGCTTCCACAAACAATGTCCCCGAAGCAACCGTAGAACCATCTTTTTCTACCGTATATCGATTAAATCCTTCTGTCAGGACAATCGGCTTCATGGACTCTACAATATCTACTTCCATAGGATCTCCATATGTCGGCGTAAATGTAATCTTGGCGTCCACATAGGCTTCCATGTTCGTCAATGTTACCGTACCCACCGCCTGCATAACGGAAATGGAATATACATGCTGATTGACCACCAGCAGGTTCATCACATATTGTTCTGTAATCTCCTCCGGATTTAATGCCTCGCCGCCATAGGTACAAACCAGATGATCGTCATAGTTATAGGTCTGCCCATTATATCGAATCTGCTGATTCCCGGCGTTAATCTCTATCCCATATGCGTTCTGTATTTCTGTCACAGCCGAAGACAGACGGAATCTCTCTACCCGATTGGCACTTCCTTCCTGGTAGGACACATCCACAACCTGTCCCACCGCCAACGAATTGAATCCAATCTGGTTGCCATACTCATCTGTCACGAGCTCTACTCCTGCCAAATCGAATACAATCTCTTCCGAGGAGTCCGCCGTATAAACAGTAGCACGCTCGTTCTCGGCATCTAAGGCCGTGATCACGCCCGTAACGCTCTTTCCCGTAAACACTTCATCGATGCTGGAAATATCCGCTCTGGAGGAATTTGAATCCCGGTTGCCAAACAAAGCGCTGGAAATCAATAAGAACACCACGATGACGACTGCAACCAGCGCAATGCCGACAATCAATATGTTCCGCAGGACTCGGCTTGTCCGATTATCATTCGAATCCTCTTCCTCTGGATTTTCCTCCGAAAGAAGCACCGTCTCCATCGCATCTGTCTCTTTAGGTTCTTCTTTGCCAACGTTAAAAATCTTCTGCTCCTCTGATTTGGGCGGCTGTGCCTCTGACCCGGGCTGGCTCGCCGGCCTTGACGGCTGCGCTCCTGCCTGCGCCGCGGATCTAGGCTGGCTC
>CALBGL010000010.1 GCA_937892735.1 uncultured Clostridia bacterium
CCAACATACGTTTTTTGCTTTTTCATTATAGCATAGGGGATTTTCTTTTTCAACCCTGGGACCCTTACGAAATCGTAAACACTTTCTGACAAAGGGCTTGCATTCTCACGCAAAACAGGCTACAATAAAATGGATTCTATTAAATTTCATGAGAGAAAGGAGGGTTAGGATGTCACAGACCGTTTTTTTTCAGGAGACTCTGACGCGGGGAACCGCCATCATTACACTGGATCACGGTGGATACCGCGGACGTTGTTATTACAGCGCGAAGATTCCTCACGGTTTAGGAGAAGGTGATGTTCATCTTTCCTTTGCTCTTCTGGATCCGGATGGATACGAAGAAGGCCCGATAGAAGGAGAGCAGCTTTTCTTTGGAGATATGGATGCTTTCTCAGAATCTTCTTATATTCCAGGCATTCCCGCCGTTAAGATTGGCGCTGTTCTGTATCCGAAACAAGGTGTATTTCAGATTGGCGTCTGTCTGAAAGAAAACACATCCTGCCCTCAGTTGAAGATTGCATGGCGCGCCTCCCGTCTGGAAGCCAAATCCAGACCGACTGCTATCCTTCCTGAACCTGTTATGGAAGAAGAACCCTTAGATTCGGAAGTAGACGAGAACGCGTTTTATATTGCAAACGCGCCCAGAGTCCTGCGTACCGGCGAATCTTTTCATTTCTATCTGGTCATGCCGAAAAATGGAGGAACGCCGCTCTGGACCATTCGAGAACCCTTTGGCGGACAGATTACGCCAGAGGGTGTATACACTGCGCCGGCTATTCCCGGCATTTTTGAAATTCAGGCTTCCTTAAACGGGCAGATCACATCGGTTTATATTATGGTACGAGAATAGGAGATTCATATGTTTCGATATCTTTCCGCCATTGGCATGAGTGAATATATTGATAGAAAAAAATTTGCTTCTCTTCTTCCGGAAATCCTGAATTCCCCTCATTTTTCGATGGATACCTTTTTCGATTCGGAAACAAAAGAAAAAATAGTGGAATTTTATTTCGACATGGATGTGTTTACTCTCATCTTTCGCGGGAAATCCGAGGATTATAATCTTCCTATTCAGGATATCCTTCCCATCGTTCATTCCCAGCGAAACAGTATGCAAATTGATGCCTGGCAGGTCGATACGACGAATGAGATGCTGCCCATTCTGATTGGTGACAATGTCAAAACAGGCAATACTGTGGATCTGCTCCTCTCCAATCTGATTCAGATGAAGAGAAACGCTCCTCATGCTCCTGATATATTGGATGTTAATGTATATGGCTTATCCATATCCGGACAGATTCTTCTCAATATTCAAAGATCCGAGGAAGATGAAGCTGTCTATCAGGAACAGGAAAAGTACTGGGATGAATTATCGAGAAGGGCTAGTACTGGGGATAAAGAAGCAGAACTGAAACTGGATGAAGAAGATAAAACCATGGAACAGGATATTTTGCGCAGAATGCAGAATGAAGATATTTATTCCATTTTAGAGGGTCTCATGGTTCCGATGGATGAAGAAACCTATGGATTTTTTGTCGTTTTAGGCACCATCGAAGCGATTCACAAGATTTTAAATCCATATACCGAAGAATGGGTCTACGAATTTGAGCTTAACATCATCGGAAAATCCTATAATATCTTCATCAATCCAAAAGATCTGGAAGGATATCCGACAGTCGGCATGCGTTTTCAGGGTTCTATCATGCTCTTGGGAAACGTCCGTTGGAATTCTCCGTGAAAATAAAAGACTCACAGTGGATCCATGATAGAATCCCTTTTAAATAGATTATGTTATTTACCTTATCTACTTAAGAAGGATCCTATCCATGGGATGTCACTGTGAGTTTTTTATAATATGCCAATGGTTCGAAGCATAAAGATTCCCGCAGTCAATGTGAAGAGGGACATAATGACAGAAACCACGATGATTCCCGATGCCATATCCGCGTCGCCGCCCATCTTCTTCGTCACAATATAAACATTGGCTGCTGATGGCACTCCAAAGACTACAAACAAAACCAGGATCGCGTTATTCCCCAATCCAAACAGAATCGCTAATGGTATAATAATCAAGGGCTGCAGTATCAGTCGAAATACAGCAGCTGTGATAATAGAACTCATGTTTTCCGCGATCGCCGTCATTTTTGTATTCGCGCCGATGATAATCAGAGCAAGCGGTGTGGTCATGCTTCCCAGATAATCCAATGATTTATCAATCGCAAACGGAATCGTGAAATCTGTATACATACTCAGGAACGAGAAGGGAAGTCCCGCCAAAATGGCCACAATCATCGGATTCGTCATGATCTGCTTCAGCAAATTCTTCTTGTCGATCTTCTTCCCGGGATTATTCGTTACCGTCAATACAAGAACCGCCAAAATATTATAAAGGGGAAGAACAAACGCGCTGGCCAGCATAGCCTCTGCCGGCAACGTATTGGTTCCCAGAATATTCTGAATCAAGGCAAATCCGATATACACATAGTTTCCACGAACAGCGCCATGAACGAAGGCGCCGATTTTTTTGGGTTCTTTGATCACAAAATGCCCATAAGCCCAAAATATAATAAAAAATACAATCGTACCGCCTACCGCTAAAAGCAGAAAAAGCGGATCAAAAGACTGTGTGAAATCTGTAGTCGCCGTATCCAGAAAAAGTTTCGCAGGCAGCGCCACCTGAAATAAAAACGTATTCGCACAGTCTAGAAAAGACGCACTGAGTACCTCTTTTCTCTTCAAAA
>CALBGL010000011.1 GCA_937892735.1 uncultured Clostridia bacterium
ATATGGTGTGATTGACGGGAATCTGGTATACGTGTACAGCCAGGACGCTTCCGTGTTAGGCGGCGCGGTTGGAGAGATGCACGCGGCCAAGATTGTGGCGCTGTACCGGAAGGCGGTAGAGGTGGGGGCGCCAGTGATCGGGATTATCGATTCTCAGGGGCTTCGTCTGCAGGAGTTGACAGATGCACTGGCAGGTTATGGTAAGATTTATGCGGCGCAGGCCCAGGCTTCCGGGGTGATCCCGCAGATTACGGTAGTAGCTGGCACGGCGGCAGGCGGTGCGGCAGTCATTCCGGGTCTTTCTGACTTTACCTTTATGATTGACAAGCAGTCTAAGGTGTTTGTATCCAGTGCGAATGCTATGGAAAAGGGTACGGATTTTGATGCCATCGCGGCTGCTTCTGTTCATGGAGCAAAGACTGGATTGGCGGATTTTGTCTGCGCGGATGAGGCGGAGTGCTTTGCGAAAGTGCGGGCGTTGGTAGATATGCTGCCGGCCAATAACGGAGAGGATGCTCCGATTTATGAGAATCTGGATGACCTGAACCGGGTTAGCGACGTGCTGAACGCGGTAGTTCCTGAGGATGGCAGTGGTTTTGATGTGCGAGGAGTTCTGGCCGAGCTGGCCGATGCTTCTCAGTTTTTGGAAGTCAAGGCAGAATATGCCAAGAACATGGTGGTTGGTTTTATGCGTCTGAATGGCGGTACCGTGGGAGTGGTCGCCAATAATAGCGTGGAAGAGCAGGGTGTTCTAACAGTGGGCGCATGCCGTAAGGCGGCGCAGTTTGTGCGTTTCTGCGATGCCTTTGAACTGCCGATTCTGACGGTGACCGATACGGTTGGCTTTGTCGCGTCCAAGGATGAGGAAAACGCGGGATTGGCACAGGCGGCGGCCGAACTTACCAGCGCGTTTGCGCAGGCGACAGTGGCTAAGGTCAACCTGATTACAGGTAAGGCGTATGGAAGCGCGGCGATGGTCATGAATTCCAAGGAGACCGGTGCGGATGTAGTGCTGGCATGGCCCAGCGCGGAAGTGGCTGTGATGAATGCGCAGTCGGCTGCCCGGATTTTGTATGCGGAGGAGCTCAGCCAGGGCGCGGACTTGGCGGAGAAGACCGCGGAAGCAGCGGAACTTTCCACACCCTATGCGGCAGCGGCCAGAGGAAGCGTGGATGATATCATCGAACCGGCGCAGACCCGTAAGCATCTTTTGGTGGCCTTTGGCATGCTGGCAGGCAAGCAGCAGTTGTCTCCGGCAAAGAAGCATGGCGCTCGATAATGCGAGGTGGCAGATATGTTAAATAGTATCCTGTTTAACACAGGCTCTGATAATTTCATCGAAGGATTGGGAATCGCCGTATCAGGTTTCCTGATTACATTTATCGTTTTACTCCTGATCTGCTTTGTGCTGTTTCTCTTCGGTAAATTTTTTCATAAGCCAGCAGTGGAAACAAAGACAGAAGAGGTAGAGACGAAAGTGGCTCCGGTTGCCCCTGTAGAACAGGTTGTGACAGAGAGTGCGGCAACGGATGATGCGGAGCTTGTAGCTGCGATTACGGCGGCGATAGCTTGCTGTCTGGGAAGAAGTACGGATGGTTTCGTGGTTCGTTCTTTTAGACGAATCGGAAAAAGACGCGGCAGATGATGCCGGAACTCACAAAAAATCAGGAGGATATATCAATGTCTAGATTGTTTAACGTAACCGTAAACGGCACGATGTATGAAGTCGAAGTGGAAGAGGTAGGCGTAGGCACTCCGGTGGCTCCAGTAGCTCCTGTTGCACCTGTGGCTCCTGTCGCACAGGCAGCTCCCGCAGCGGCGCCGGCACCGAAGGCAGCGCCCGCACCGAAGGCGGCTCCTGCGGCACCGAAGGCAAGTGGAGCTGCGGGCAGTGTGAAGATCACAGCACCTATGCCGGGTAAGATCCTGGATGTAAAGGTGGCAGTCGGCGCTTCTGTGAAGCGCGGCGATGTGGTAGCGATTCTGGAAGCCATGAAGATGGAGAATGAGATCGTGGCACCGCAGGATGGAACGATTGCTTCTATCGAAACCAGCAAGGGTGCATCTGTAGAGACCGGCGCCGTTCTGGCGACAATGAACTAAGACTCTTAGTCCTTAGGACTGGAGAGTAAGATAGGAGATAAGACAATATGAACTTAATTGCTATGGATTTTTTATCTGATCTGGGAGAGGTTCTGACCCGTTTCGTCACAGAGTCTGGTTTTGCCGCATTCTTTACGGGTGATGGATGGAAGAATCTGATCATGATCGCCGTAGCGTGTGTGTGTCTGTATCTTGCCATCGGAAAGAAGTATGAGCCTTTACTTCTTGTACCGATTTCAATAGGTATACTTCTGTCCAACCTGCCTCTGGCGGGGATGATGAATGAAGTGGTTCTGCAGGAACTGCCGGAGAATGCCACGGTACCGGATCTGTACAATATCATGACACAGTACGCGAATGGAGAAATGGCGCAGTCGAATGGACTGTTGCGGTTCTTTTATAACTTGAAGGGGATCTTCCCCTCGTTGATCTTCATGGGTGTTGGCGCGATGACGGATTTTGGTCCGCTGATCGCGAATCCCAAGAGCCTGTTGCTTGGCGCCGCGGCGCAGCTGGGGATCTTCGTGGCTTTCCTGGGCGCGTTGGCCTTGGGTTGGGCTTTCCCGAGTCTAGGATTTGACCTGAATGTAGCGGCCTCAATCGGTATCATTGGCGGCGCGGATGGCCCGACGGCCATTCTGACAACGACACGATTGGCGCCTGCATATCTGGCGCCTATCGCGGTGGCAGCGTATTCCTACATGGCGTTGGTGCCGGTCATCCAGCCTCCGATCATGAAGGCGCTGACTACAAAGAAAGAACGTCTGACCCGTATGGATCAGCTTCGTCCTGTTAGTCAGAAGGAGAAAATTCTGTTTCCTATCGTGGTGACGATTCTGGTTATTCTGATTCTTCCGGATACGGCGCCGCTGATCGGTATGTTGATGTTTGGAAATCTTCTGAAGGAGTGCCTTGTCACGAGACAGCTGGCGGATACGGCGTCCAATGCGTTGATGTATATTGTTACTATTATGTTGGGTACGGCGGTCGGCGCTTCTGCACAGGCACAGACGTTCCTGACGCCACAGACGCTGGGTATTCTTCTTCTCGGTGTAATTGCTTTTGCAATCAGTACAGCGGGCGGCGTATTACTGGGTAAAATCATGTACAGGGCGACAGGCGGCAAGGTAAATCCGCTGATTGGTGCGGCGGGTGTATCTGCGGTTCCCATGGCAGCTCGTGTGGCACAGAAAGTGGGAAGCGCGGAAGATCCTACCAATTTCCTGCTGATGCATGCGATGGGCCCCAACGTAGCCGGTGTTATCGGGTCGGCAGTAGCCGCGGGTGTATTCCTGAAATTTTTAGGCGGTTGATTTTCGATAGAGGAGGAAATTCGAAATGGCAGATACAGTTAAGAAGCCGGTCAAGATTGTGGACACAGTTCTGCGGGATGGTCCGCAGTCTCTGATCGCAACACGGATGTCCACTGAACAAATGATGCCCATTGTTTCCAAGATGGATCAGGTGGGATATTATGCGGTGGAGTGCTGGGGAGGCGCAACCTTTGACGCCTGCCTGCGTTTCATGAAAGAAGATCCATGGGAACGGTTGCGGAAGCTGCGCGACGGCTTTAAACACACGAAGCTGCAGATGCTTCTGCGTGGTCAGAATATCCTGGGATATCGTCATTATGCGGACGATGTAGTTGAGTTTTTCGTACAGAAGAGCATTGCCAATGGCATCGATATCATTCGTATTTTTGATGCCTTGAATGATCTTCGAAATGTAAAGACTGCGGTGAAGGCCACTAAGAAGGAGGGCGGACATGCGCAATTGGCTCTTTGCTATACGCTGAGCGACGTGCATACCATGGAGTATTGGGTAGATATCGCAAAGAGAATTGAGGATATGGGAGCAGATTCCATCTGTATCAAGGATATGGCGGGTCTTCTGGTTCCTTATCAGGCAGAAGAGCTGGTGCATAATCTGAAGGAAGCAGTTAGCCTTCCGATTGATCTGCATACCCATTATACCTCGGGGGTTGCTTCTATGACGTTGTTGAAGGCGATTGAGGCGGGATGCGACATCATTGATACAGCGATCTCCCCGTTTGCGATGGGAACCAGCCAGCCGGCGACAGAGGTTATGGTGGAGACTCTGAAGGGTACGCCTTATGATACAGGGTTGGATAATAATTTGCTTTCTGAAATCGCGGATTACTTCCGCCCGATTCGAGAGGAGGCGCTGAAGAGTGGCCTGATGAGCACCAAGGTGTTGGGCGTAGATATTCAGGCTCTGCTCTATCAGGTACCTGGAGGCATGCTGTCCAATCTGATTTCTCAGCTGAAGACATTGGGAGCAGAAGACAAGTATACCGATGTTTTGAAAGAGATCCCCAGGGTGCGAGCGGACTTTGGTTATCCTCCGCTGGTTACGCCTTCCAGCCAGATTGTGGGTACCCAGGCGGTATTCAATGTGGTTATGGGGGAACGGTATAAGAATGTGACTAAGGAGTCCAAGGCCGTGGTTCGTGGCGAGTATGGACAGACACCAGCGCCGATTTCTGACGAGATTCGCAAGAAGATCATTGGAGATGAGAAGCCGATTACCTGTCGGCCGGCGGATCTTCTGAAGCCTGAGCTTGGAAAGATTGAAGAAGAAATGAAGCAGTGGAAGCAGCAGGACGAGGATATTCTCTCCTATGCCCTGTTCCCGCAAGTTGCGGAAGAGTTCTTTAAGTATCGCGAAGCTCAGCAGAAGAAGGTAGATCCTGCGTTGGTAGATACGGAGAATAAGACGTATCCCGTGTGATGCAGATGAGAAGAGAGCGTATTTGGAGAGAAGTTCTCCAGATACGCTTTTTCTTTTGGAAAGTTGGGGAATGTATACAAATGATGAATTTTTCAATTATTGGCTTGCAAAAGTCTGAAAATAGAAGTATAATAAAGATCCTGGAGTTTATTTCAGGAAGTATATAGTAAGAGGATGGAAAGAATCATGAAGCGTTCAGAGGATGTGCTGACCCGGATACAGGATCAATATCCGAAGCTCAGCAAGGGGCAGAAGCTTTTGGCGGGATATATCCGGGAACATTATGACAAGGCAGTATACTTGACGGCTTCGAAGCTGGGGGCTATTGTAGGTGTATCCGAGTCTACGGTGGTGCGATTCGCGTTAGAATTGGGGTATGAAGGGTATCCCAGCATGCAGCGGGCTTTGGAGGAGTTAGTTAAGAATAAGCTGACGGCGATCCAGAGAATGGAGGTATCCCAGGGGAGAGTAGATCCAGATCGAATTCTGAGTTCTGTGCTGCAGATGGATATGGAGAATATCAAGCTGACACTGGAGCAGGTGAATGAAGATGCGTTCCGTAAGGCAACACAAGCCATTTTGCGGGCAAGAAAGATTTACATTCTAGGAGTGCGCAGCTGCTCGGTTCTGGCGAATTTTCTGAGCTTTTATCTGAATCTGATTTTTGAAAATGTACATCAGGTCATGACAAACAGCGCGAGTGAAACTTTCGAGCAGATGCTGCAACTTTCTAGTCAGGATGTGGTGATCTGTATCAGTTTTCCCAGGTATTCGAAAAGGACAGTTCGGGCAGCAGAATTTGCCAAATCGCGGGAGGCTGCGGTAGTGTCCATCACGGACAGCGATATGTCACCGCTTGTCAGTGTTTCTGATTATGTGTTGATGGCGCAAAGCGATATGGTATCGTTTGTCGATTCGCTGGTGGCGCCTTTGAGTCTGATCAATGCGTTGATTTTAGCCCTTTCATCCGCCAGAAGGGATGAGATCGCCAAATCTCTGGAGACTCTGGAACAAATCTGGAAAGAATACGACGTATACGATGGAAATACGCAGGAGGGAGCCGTATATGGCGCGCCCCTTCCATAATCCGGTGATCATCCTGGGAGCGGGCGCGGCAGGAATGTTAGCGGCGGCGGCAGCGGCGGCGGATGGCGCCAATGTGCTGCTTTTAGAGAAAAACAGTCGTCCGGGTCGGAAGATCGGTATCACGGGCAAGGGACGATGCAATGTGACTAATGCGGCGGCGCCACAGGAGTTTATGGAGAATATCATTTCGAATCCCAGGTTTCTATACTCCGCGTTTCATGGTTTTTCCAATCATGATTTGATGGATCTATTGGAAGAACAGGGGGTTCCCTTGAAGGTAGAGCGGGGAGAAAGAGTATTTCCTGTATCGGATAAGGCGCGCGATGTGGTGGACGCGTTGGTGGGGCTGCTGCGGCATTCTCGTATTCGGCTTCGTACCGGAGTCGCTGTGCGAGAGGTTGTTCCAGTGGAGGGAAGATGGCTGGTAAAGACGGCCGAGGAAAACTTCTGGGGACAGTGTGTGATCATAGCCACAGGGGGAGCCAGCTATTCGGCAACAGGGTCTACGGGGGATGGATATCTGATGGCGAAGGCTTTAGGTCACACGGTGCGTCCGCTGCGGCCGGGTCTCGTTCCTTTTGTGAGTGATACCCCCTGGGTCAGAGATCTTAAAGGGCTATCCCTGAAAAACGTGGAGATTCGTATCACGACGCGGGAAGGAGAGGAGATCACCCGAGGATTCGGAGAGATGCTTTTCACGCATTTTGGTGTGAGTGGACCGATTATCCTGAGTGCTTCCAGCCGGGTACAGTACGCGTTGGAAAAAAAGAAAAGATCCTGGAAGGACGCGGGTTTTACCCTGCATCTGAATCTGAAACCGGCCCTGAGTCAAGAGCAGCTGGATCAGCGGCTGTTGCGGGATTTCGGACAGTATCGGGATCGAACCATGGAACATGCGATGAAAGACCTTTTGCCTAGACGTTTGATTGCAGTGGTACTTGCGGAAAGCGGCATTGCTGCGGATCTGCGGGCCCAGAACCTGAGCCGAGTACAGCGTCAATGTTTAGGGGATAAGCTCCGTGATTTGTCCATACCGATCACGGGAACAAGGCCATTAGAAGAGGCCATTATCACGATGGGCGGTGTAGATACCACCCAGGTGAATCCAAAAACCATGGAGTCGAAAATACATCCAGGGCTGTATTTTGCGGGAGAGGTTCTGGACGTGGACGCCTTGACGGGAGGATTTAATCTGCAGATCGCGTTTTCTACAGGCGTGGCGGCAGGTAAGGCGGCGGCTCAAACAGGAAGGTGGGAGTAGAGTGTTTGCGATTGCGTTAGATGGTCCGGCGGGAGCTGGCAAGAGTACGATTGCCAAGATGGCGGCAACAAGACTTGGCATGCATTACGTGGATACAGGAGCCATGTATCGCACGTTGGCGTATGATATGCTGCGGCATCATGTGGATATCCATCAGGAAGAGGAGGTAGCGCATGCGCTGGAACAGATCCAGATGAAAATCATCTATGATGAGAATGTGCAGAGAATGTTTCTGGGAGAGGAAGAGGTGACGGACCAGATCCGAACACCGGAAGTAGGAGAGGCAACCAGTACGATCGCGGTATATCGCGCAGTGCGGGATAAGCTTCTGACAGTACAGCGGGACCTGGCCCAGGAATATGAGGTTATCATGGATGGCAGAGACATTGGAACCACGATCTTACCGGACGCTCCTTTGAAGGTATTTCTGACCGCGGATGCTGCGGAACGGGGAAAGCGGCGGTTTCTGGAGCTGGAGGAGAAGGAACCGGGCCTGCATACGCTGGAAGAGACGATCCGGGCGATGGAAGAGAGGGATGAGCGGGATATGAACCGGAAGATCGCTCCTTTGCGGCAGGCAGAGGATGCCGTGGTGTTGGATACGACGCATATGACGGCGCAGCAGGCGGCGGATGCTCTGGTACGGATGGCGCAGGAGGCTCGTGGACGATGAAGATTCGCGTAGCCAAGACGGCGGGTTTCTGTTTTGGTGTTCGCAACGCGTTAGAGATTACGGAACGGGAACTGAGGAAGCATCCTGGCGAACCATTGTGTACCTATGGCCCTCTAATTCATAATCGTGATGTGATACAGCGATTGGAGGAGAAGGGAGTTCGGGTGATTTCCTGTCCAGAGGAGACGCGGTCGGGAGAACGGGTTGTCATTAGAGCGCACGGCATTGGCCGGCAGGTTTATGAGGCGCTGAAACAGCAGGGCGCTATTTTGATCGATGCGACCTGTCCTTTTGTGAAGAAGATTCACCGGATTGTGGAGAAACATTCCGCAGTCGGTGAGTCCATTCTGATTTTGGGGAATCCAGAACATCCGGAAGTGCAGGGGATCATGGGATGGAGTTACAGTCCTTGCATGATCATGGAGGGACCTGAAGATCCTATTCCTCAATTTTTGCGGGATCACCCCGCAGAGAAATGCTGTCTGGTCGCGCAGACAACATTTCATCAAGAAAATTTTCAAAAAATTATTGAGAAATTTTCAAAACAGGAGTATAATCTATGTGTATGTCCTACGATATGCAGTGCCACAGCAGAGCATCAGCTCGAGGCTGTTACACTGGCTGAGGAAGTCGATCTGATGATTATTCTTGGCGGGATGCACAGTTCTAATACACGGAAACTGTATGATATTTGCAGGGAACGGTGTCCTCATACCTGTCACGTAGAGAATGCGGCCGGACTCTTGGCGTATTTTCAAGAGAACGAGCCAACCTGGAAGCTGCTCAGAAGCGGGGGATTTCAACATGTTGGAATTACAGCCGGAGCTTCCACACCTAATTATATTATACAGGAGGTTGTACAAGCAATGAGCGAGATGAATACGTTTGAAGAGATGCTGAATGAAAGCTTTAAAGGAGTCCATTCTGGCGATATTGTGAAAGGAACTGTAGTCAGCGTAACAGATAATGAAGTGGTACTCAACATCGGTTATAAGTCGGATGCTGTGATGAGCAAAGAAGAATATTCCGCGGATCCGAACGTTGTCCTGACCGATGAGGTTAAAGTTGATGATGAGTTGGAAGTCATGGTAGCCAAGGTAGGCGATTCGGATATTCTGGTGAGCCGCAAGCGTTTGCTGCAGAACCAGGCATATAAGGAACTGGAAGAAGCGTTGGAGAATCGCACGGTGTTAACAGGGAAGGTATCCGAGGCGTTTGAGAATGGGGCTGTGATCTTCTATCAGAATAATCGTGTCTTTATTCCGGCGTCGCTGCTCGATATTCATAAGATTGATCCGAAGTCCTTATTGGGCCAGGAGGTTTCCTTCCGCATTATTCGTATGCAGAAGAAGCGTGGTCGAATCATGGGCGATCGCCGCAGTGTAATGTTTGATGAGCGCAACGCGAAGCGGGAAGAGACTTTGAAAAAGTTGGAAGTAGGCGCCCGTATGACAGGTACGGTCAAGAATCTGACCAATTACTGCGCGTTTGTAGATCTAGGCGGCATTGATGGTATGCTGCATGTTACGGAGATGAGCTGGAGCCCGGTACGGAACCCCAATCAGGTATTGAAGGTAGGAGACACTGTAGAGGTTATGGTGAAGGCCTTCGATCCGGAGACCAAGAGAATTTCATTGTCGGCGAAACTGCCGGAGAATAATCCTTGGAACCATGTGGATGAGAAGTATCCCGTAGGTTCGATTGTAGAAGGCAAGGTGGTGCGTTTTGCAGATTTTGGCGCCTTTGTTTCTCTGGAACGTGGTGTAGACGGGCTGATTCATATTTCTCAGCTATCCAATAAGTTCGTGAAGAATCCTGCCGATATCCTGGAGTTGGGACAGACCGTCAAGGTGAAGGTGATTGATCTGAACATGGAGCAGAAGCGCATCAGCTTGAGTTTGCGGGATGTGACGGAAGAGACGCCTGCTGAGAACGAGTCTGAGGCGACAGAAGAATAAGATTTTAAATAAGTAGGCAGCGCGTTCCTTGTCGAACGCGCTGTTCGTTTGTGAGGGGTCATTAACAATGAATGTAGATACAGATACATTGCTTTTTTCAAAACGGGATCTGCGCCGGTTGATCATTCCGCTGATCATCGAGCAGACATTATCCATTACGATCGGTATGGCGGACTCCATGATGGTGAGCAACGTAGGAGAGGCGGCTATTTCCGGCATTAATCTGGTGGATTCGATCAATAATCTGTTGATTGGTATTTTTTCAGCGCTGGCAACAGGAGGAACCGTCATCGTTTCACAGTATTTGGGACGAAGAGAACGGGGTCAGGCAAA
Source organism: uncultured Clostridia bacterium (assembly GCA_937892735.1). Classification (GTDB taxonomy): domain Bacteria; phylum Bacillota; class Clostridia; order Lachnospirales; family Bianqueaceae; genus Faecimorpha. Next base: position 10,166 of record CALBGL010000011.1, read on the forward strand.
TCAGGCGGCGAAACAGCTGCTTTTGGCCGTAACCTGCATTTCGCTTGTCATCATGGCGATTACTATTATAGGAAACAGCAGTATACTCGGACTTGTATACGCTAATATTGATGCCGAGGTCATGAAAAATGCGGAGACATACTTTTTCCTGTCGGCACTTTCGTATCCGTTCTTAGCAGTTTATAACAGTGGTGCGGCCTTGTTCCGGTCCCAGGGGAATTCACAGGTTTCCATGTATACAGCTTTGGTCGTCAATGTGGTGAATGTAGGACTCAATGCCCTATTTATCTATGGCTTTCGATGGGGAGTCGCCGGCGCCGGTACAGCAACGCTGATCGCGCGAGCCACAGCAGCGGTGGTGGTCATGATTCTGCTGCGAAACGAACAAAACCCGATTTATGTTCGTCAGTTATATAAGATCCGGCCCCATTTTCAGACAATCCGCCGGATCCTGAATATCGGGATTCCTACGGGACTAGAAAATGGAATTTTCCAGATTGGTAAGATCTTGGTGGCGACGCAGGTGGCAGGCTTTGGGACGGCCGCCATTGCGGCCAATGCAGTAGCTTCCAGCATGGCCGGTTTTCAGTGTATTCCCGGAAACGGAATCAGCCTTGCGATTATCACGGTAGTAGGACAGTGTGTCGGCGCGGATCGCTATGAAGAAGCCCGGTATTATGTGAAGAAACTCTTTACCTATAGTTATACGATTTTGATTGGATTGAATCTGATTATGTTTGCGGCATATCCGCTGATCCTGGGGCTTTATAATCTGCAGCCGGCGACGGAATCCGTGGCATGGACACTCTCGGTGGCACATGGAATCGGAGCCTGTACGATCTGGGCGCTTTCCTTCTCGTTGCCTAATGTTCTGAGAGCAGCCGGTGACGTCCGTTTTACGATGATTGTTTCTGTGACGTCGATGTGGGTTTTCCGGATTATGCTCTGTATGTTATTCAGTTATTTTACGGATTTTGGAATCTATGGTGTGTGGGCCGCCATGTTCGCGGACTGGCTCTGTCGTTCTGCCTGCTTCGTATGGCGATACCGGTCAAACCGATGGCAAGGAAAGAAAGCGATTGAATAGGGAGGTATAGACGAATGGAACCCAGAGAATATGTAGTAGAGCAGATTGATGGCGATTATGGTCATCTGCGGCGAGTGGATATCAAAGAGCCGGATACAATCCTGGTAGCCCGCGCTCTGCTTCCGCAGGAAATCTACGAAGGTTGCCGTCTGATTTTTGAGAATCTGGAATATCGTATGGGATAAGGAGAGAGCTATGGATCAGAAAGATATCACTTGGGGAATGATCGGCTGCGGCGATGTCACAGAGGTTAAGAATGGACCGGGATTGTACTTGTGTCAGCATTCCATTCTGAAGGGCGTAGTCAATCGTACACGGAGCAGGGCACAGGATTGGGTGCGTCGTCATGGTCACGGCCAGGTGTATGATTCCGCAGAGTCTCTGCTGGCGGATCCGGAAATCGATATTGTATATGTGGCGACTACTCCAGACACGCATTTAAAATATGCAGTTGCCTGCGCGGAGGCCGGTAAGCATTGCCTATTAGAAAAGCCCGTAGCAGCCACCTATGAAGAAGGAATTCGTATTCGGGACGCTTTTCGGCAGTCTGGTAGGCGTTGCTATGTTGCCTTTTATCGCCGACAGATGAACCGATTTCAGACTTTGCGTGACTTGATCGATTCGGGTCGTATCGGAGATGTCAACTTCCATTAGAGAACACAAACAGATAAATCCTCCAAACAACTGAATAGTAAATCTTGAAGCACTTGTTGCTGACCAAAAGAACGGTCAAGTAGCAGGTGCTTTTTTCTTTCCCTTAATCCTCTGGAAATTTGTACAGGTATAGCCTATACAAATCGGCTGTTCGTGAGCAAACAAGTGAGAACATCTTTCTCCTTTGAAAACTGAATAGCAGCCGCCAGAGGGATACCTGCCGCAGAGGATAGCAAGAGCCACGATATGAGCCTGCCCTCTGCTCAATTCGTGCATAGCACCGACAGAGAAAACGCCGCTTTGGGAAAGCGTGGAACTGTACGGATTGGCTGTGTTACATATTCCATTCTTATGGGATGTGAAAATTTCAAAGGAGGTTACTTGCTTATGAATGAATGTAACAAATCAAAACCACGAAAGGAGTGCCGCCATGCAGAAACTGAAAACGGTGGATGCGGACACGCTTCTGTGCCAGCCCCTTGATAAGCCCTGCTTTGTGGTGGACGGTCTAATCCCTGCGGGCTTGTCGCTGTTTTGCGGCTCGCAGAAAATCGGCAAAAGCTGGCTGATGTTGAAGCTCTGTCTTTGCGTGTCGAAGGGTACGCCTTTCTGGGAAATCCCTACAACACAGGGTGATGTCCTGTACCTCTGTTTAGAGGATACCTTTTACCGCATACAGGACAGGCTCTTTCGTCTGACTGATGAAGCCAGTCAACGCCTGCACTTTGCCGTGGCAAGCTGCAAGTTGACGGACGGGCTTGTGGGACAGCTTGAGGAGTATCTGAAATCCTATCCCGACAGCAGGCTCATTGTGATTGACACCTTGCAGAAGATACGCACCGCTTCAAAGGAAAATGCCTACGCAAATGATTACGGGGATATATCCCTCATCAAAGACTTTGCGGACAGGCACGCTCTGGCGGTAGTGGTCGTACACCATATCCGCAAGCAGAAGGACAGCGATGTGTTCAATCAAGTGTCTGGCACGACAGGTCTGACAGGAAGTGCAGACACAAACTTCGTCTTAGAGAAAACCAACCGTGCGGGAGATACCGCTGTCCTTTATGCCACGGGCAGGGATATTGAGTATCAAGAGTTTACCCTCCGCTTCCGTAATTGCAGTTGGGAACTTCTGGAACGCAAAGGGCAGGAACAGTTGGCGGCTGCAAGTGTGCCGCCTGTTCTTTTTCGGGTGGCAGCTTTTATGCAGGATAAACAGGAGTGGTCGGGAACAGCAACCGAACTGTTAGAACAGCTTGGGGAAACCGACACCGCCCCTACCGTTATCACAAAGCTGCTCAATGAGTACCGTATCACATTTCTGAAAGACAACAACCTTTGCTATGACTACCGCCGTATCAAGACAGGCAGGCGTATCGTGCTTGCAAGGGGTGACGGGGTTGACAGTGGTGACGGTGATT
>CALBGL010000012.1 GCA_937892735.1 uncultured Clostridia bacterium
GTATTGATTCAAAAAGGAATCAAAGGCGTCAGTGGGATTTTTCTGTTTCTAATCGGACTGCAGGGGATTGTCGCGCCGGCTGCGGATACTCTTGTGCGAAAGACCATGATATCAGCAGCTGGTGCAGTGCCCGTAGTAGGGGGAGCCATCGGCGGCGCTGTAGAGACTATATTTGCAGGAGCCTCGCTTGTGGGTCATTGCGTGGGCGGTGCCGGTATGGTGATCCTGATGTGCATTTGTTTGGTACCCATAGGAAAGCTGGTAGCGATCTGGCTTCTTTATAAAGTCACCTCCGCGTTGTTGTCTCCGATCGCGGATGCGAAGATGACAGAACTGCTGGAGGGAATGGCCGATGGCACGGGCATGCTGATGGGGGTTCTATTGGTGCTGATCGGCATGTTTGTCTGCGGGATCGGTATTTTCTTGCGGAGTCTATAGAAAGGAGGAGGTCAGATGAAAGAATGGATCGGGAGTATCATCCTGTTTTCGATTTTTGCCGGGATATTTGAAGCGGTTTTACCGCAGGACAGGATCAAAAAATATGTTCGTCTGATACTGGGCATATTCCTCATTGTAATCGTATTAGAACCCTGGATCGGGGAGGAGTGGGAAGTCTCACTGTCTGCGGTGGATGAGACGTCGGTTTCAGAAGTGGAGATGGTTCCGGTCATGGAAGCCATTACAGAGCAGTATGATTATTATATCACAGAGGCGCTGCGAGATAGCGTGGAAGGAGAAGGAATCTACATAGAAGAAGCTCGTTGTATCCTGTCGGAGGAGGGAAACCTGCAGACGGTGAGCGTAGTATGCGTTCCGGAATCAGAAGATTGGGTGGTACTTACACTGGATCTGGGGCAGAGAAGAGAGGAGATTGACCGGAGACTCTCCGAACTTACAGAACGCTTTAGAGACATGCTGCAGGCGGATGTTGTGATAGAATGGAGAGCGTAAGATGGGATTCGACTGGAAAAAATGGTTTAGAAAGGAAAAAAATGGACAGAAAAAGGATTGGTTTAGCGTATTCTTCCCGATTATGCTTATCTGTGCAGTCATAATTTTGATGATGACGAATACCAATAGGAATATACCGGATACGGCAGAGAGTGAATCCTCGGAGCAGGAGGTCAGATCGCGGGATCGGGACGCCTACGCGACCATGCTGGAAGAGAAATTGGCGGATGCTTTTTCCAGAATGGCCGGTGTGGGGGAAGTACGGGTCTATGTGACTTTGGCAGGCAGCGGAGAGGAAACTGTGCTGAAGGATGAAGGCAGAACAGCGGAGAATGTCCAGGAGGAAGACAGTGGAGCGATCAGGTCTTCAGAACGAACAGAGGAAGAGGAAACCACCGTAACGGATACGGAGGGAAATCCTTATGTAGTCAGCGCTACCTATCCTAAGGTGCAGGGAATCCTGATCGTAGCCCAGGGTGCGGAATCCGCGGTTGTTCGGGAACAGCTTATGCAAGCTGCTTCCACGTTGCTGGGACTGTCCTATCAAGAGATCCAGGTAGCAACATATCAATCATAGGAGGGTAATTCCATGAGTCGGTTCAGAAAAAATCAGGCAGTGATCGTAGCGCTGGTGCTAATGGTGGTCGTAGCCGGGTACCTGAATTTTAACAGCCAAACGGCTTCTGCCACGGATCCCAATCAACAGGCAGCGGAAGAATCGTCCGAGGGACAGTTCCTGGCGGATGGTTTTGAGGAGGGAACACTGCTTCCTGTAGGAGAAACGAGCACGGTATCGGAAGAGGCGAATGCAGTTACCGAAGAAAGTCAGGCCGCTGAGGAATCCGGTGGTGAGCAGGCGACGGCGGCAGAAGCGGAAGCGCAAACCGGGGAAGAGAGTGCAGTACCGGAGGAGACCGGAGATGATCTGCCGGGTACCGCGGTATTGGTGGACAGCGATGCGGTCATCCCTGAATATTTCGCAGAAGCTAAGGTAGAACGGGAGAATGCCCGAGCGAAGAGCCAAGATATTTTATATGACTTGATGGCTAGCGCAGATACGCCAGAATCAGAGAAGTCTCTGGCCGCCCAGGAGATCATTGCGCTGCAGAAACGAGTAGAAAACGAAGCCGCGGCAGAGGCGATGATCAAAGCCAAAGGATTTAGTGAAGTCTTTGTGCGGATCTATGATGAAAGCGTGGATGTGATTGTGGATCGGGAAGAGATCAGTCAGCAGGAGGCGGCGCAGATTCAGGATATTATCACGCGAATCACGGGAGTGGAAGCTTCGGATATCCGCATCAGTCTGCTGAAGGTAGCCAGTGAGGGAAGCTCCCGGGAGGAGAGCTCCGGAAATTAAAATATGGGTTTACTTTTACAGGAAAAACGTATATAATAACAGATAGGAGCACCCACGGACCGGATACCAGCTTCCGGTCCGTAATCTATATAGATGGAGGTACATGGAGATGGAAGAGGAACGCAAGATCAGCGTGATCACAGATCAGCAGACAGGTAAAGTCAAGATCGCAGATGAGGTTGTGGCGGTGATTGCCGATCTGGCCATCAGTGATGTAAAGGGGATTCTGACGCTGGGCGGCCGAAAGGGAAAGCGCAGTTATGGCAAAGGAATCGGTGTGCGGATTGATGGAAACGATGTCTATTGTGATGTGGCCCTGGTGCTGAAGCAAGGTTTTAAAGTAAAACAGGTGGCTCTCCCGGTACAGCAGAAGATCAAGGCCAGTATAGAGAACATGCTGGAGATGAACGTCAAGGAGGTCAATGTCTGTATCGTAGGGATTCAGAAAGAGAAGTCCGCCCCGACGGAATAATCGGCATTACGGAAGAGAGGAACAAAACTGTATGAGTAGAAAGACAGCGCGGGAGCACGCGTTTCGCATTCTGTTTTCCGCGCAGTTTCAACAGGAAAAAGCACAGGTACTGGTAGAACGGTATTTACAGGGACAGGATGTGTCCTTAGAAGAAAAAGATGAGCAGTTTATCCAAAGAGAGATCGAAGGCGCAATCAGGGAACAGGATCCTATCTATGCTAGGATCGAGGAGGCGTTGAAGGAGTGGAAGCTAAGCCGTCTGTATCGGGTGGATCGTGCGATCTTACAGATCGCGGTCTATGAGATGCTCTATGAAGAAGAAATTCCGACGAGCGTCAGTATCAATGAAGCAGTGGAACTTGCGAAGAAGTATAGTACGGAAGCCGCCCCGGCTTTTATAAATGGTGTATTAGGCACGATCGCAAAAAACGTGGAAGGAGAGGCGTAAATGGAACGGCCGATCTACCGGGTTTCGCAGATTAACGCCTACGTGAAGCGTATGTTGACCCAGGATGTTCTCCTGACCAATCTGCAGCTTGGAGGAGAGATCAGTAATTTCAAGAGGCATTCTTCGGGTCATATGTATTTTGCGCTGAAGGATGAGTTGGCAGCCATTTCGGCAGTCATGTTTGCCTCTGATGCGAAGACATTGCGTTTTTTTCCGAAAGAAGGGCAGAAGGTGATTGCCAGAGGTTCCATATCGCTTTACGAGAAGACGGGACAGTACCAGTTTTATGTACGGCATATGGAACCGGATGGGATCGGAGCGCTGTATCAGGCATATGAGGCGCTGAAACAGAAACTGGCGGCAGAAGGACTCTTTGATGTGAGCCATAAAAAGAAGATTCCATCCTACCCCCAGACGGTAGTCATAGTCACATCGCCTACGGGTGCGGTGATTCAGGATATGACACAGATTGCAAGGCGGAGACATCCGGGGATCCGCCTTATTCTCATACCAGTGATGGTACAGGGAGAGGGTGCCGCGGACTCGATCGTGCGGGGACTGGCACTGGCGGATCAGACCGAAGCGGATACGGTGATTGTGGGCCGAGGCGGCGGTTCTATTGAGGATCTGTGGGCCTTTAATGAAGAAAAAGTGGCCCGAGCAATCGTAGCTATGCGGCATCCGGTGATTTCTGCTGTCGGACACGAGACCGATTATACCATCGCAGATTTTGTCGCAGATTTGCGGGCACCGACACCTTCGGCAGCTGCCGAGCTTGCGATTCCGCAGGTGTCGGAGATCCTGGAGAAACTCGAGTTATATCGAAATCGAATGCATCATGCATTGCGGCGCAGAGTAGAGGGAGAGCGCAAGATACTGACACAGATGATGGCAAGAGGCATCTATCGCAGGCCTTGGCAGCTTCTTTTGCCGATACGGCAGGGGCTGGCCATGCTGGCGGAACGTCTTGTGGGAGCACGTATTCAATGGATGAAGGAACAGCGAGAAATATTGACGCAAATGGGACTTCGTCTTACGTATTTGGATCCTGCGCATTCGTTGCAAAGAGGGTATGCATATATTACGGATGATCAGGGAAAGATTCTATCTTCTATAAAAGCAATGCGGACAGGGGATCGAATCTGTGCGCATCTTGCGGATGGACAGATCGAGGCTCGCGTCGAGACCATAGGGGAGGATACCAATGGAGAATAAACAGACATTTGAGGAGGCCAGAGAACGGCTGGGGCAGATTACAGAACGAATGGAAAGCGGAGATTTGTCATTAGCAGAGATGACTTCATTATATAAAGAAGGAATGAATCTGTATCAGGACTGTCAGAAGATGTTGGATCTGACGGAGAAAGAACTTGTGACGCTGACGGAAGGAGAAGGGCAATGAAGCTCAAGGAATTTCAGGCGTGGCAGGGGCCGATTCTGGAGGAACGGTTGGCTTCGCGCGTTGCTCATAGAGGACAATACGAGGCCCAGGTGTGGGAAGCCATGTCCTATAGCTTGTTGGCAGGCGGGAAGAGGATACGTCCCCTGATGCTTCTTTTAGCAGCCGGCGCGGTGACGGGAGAGTGTACGCAACTGGTCTTCGACCGTGTATATCCCTTCGCGGAAGCGCTGGAGATGATTCATACCTATTCGTTGATTCATGATGACCTGCCGGCGATGGACGATGATGAGTATCGTCGAGGACGATTGACCAACCATAAGGTTTTTGGGGAAGCGATCGCAATTCTGGCGGGAGATGGCCTTCTGAATCTGGCATATGAGACGATGATCGAGGCGTTACTTGCGGATCCGGCGCCGGGCAGACTCCTGGCGGCGAGGACGATTGCTCAAGCGGCAGGGGCCCGCGGCATGGTAGCTGGACAAACGGCGGATATGTTAGCGGAGCAGCAGAAGGCAACACCGGAACATTTGGATTTTATTGAAGTGAATAAGACGGGGCAGTTGATAACAGCGGCGCTTCTGGCCGGTGCCCAGGCTGCGGGGGCACCAGAAGACGCGATTCAGTCCATGAGACTGGCGGGAAGGGCTATGGGCAAGGCCTTTCAGATCCAAGATGATATTCTGGATGTGGCAGGAAACGCGGCAGAACTGGGAAAACAGACAGGCAGCGACGCAGGAAATGAAAAGGTCACGTTTGTAACAGTATATGGCATCCAGAAAGCCCGAGAGATGGTGGAGGAATTATCTGCGGATGCTATGGAAACGCTGAAAGACTTTCATAATACGTCGGGGAAGCTGCTGAGGGAGTGGATTCAGGCGTTAATATACAGAAAAAAGTAAGGTGAGGAGATTGTACCCATTGCTAGATAAGATCCGGGATCCGAAGGATCTGCGGGCAATGACGGCAGAGGAGCTTAAAGAACTGGCAGAGGAGATTCGGCATTTCCTGATTCAGAATGTGGCAAAAACAGGGGGGCATTTGAGCGCCAATCTGGGTGTGGTGGAACTAACGATGGCATTGCATCTGGAATTTTCCTCTCCGCGGGATCAGATGATTTTTGATGTAGGTCATCAGGCTTATACCCACAAGATTCTGACAGGACGAAAGGATCTGTTTGACAAGCTGCGGCAGGAGAATGGTCTCAGCGGCTTTCCGAAACAAGCGGAGAGCGAGCATGATATTTTCAACACAGGACATGCTTCGACTTCTATTTCCGCGGCGTTAGGACTTGCTAAGGCGAGAGATTTGAAGGGTGGCAAGTATCATGTGATTGCGGTGATCGGCGATGGAGCGCTCACCGGAGGAATGAGTTATGAGGCGATGAACCAGGCGGGGCGGGATAAGACGCCCCTGATTGTTGTATTAAACGATAATGAGATGTCGATTGGCCCTAATGTGGGCGCGTTGGCCCGCAGTCTGTCCACACTCAGAACCCGTAAATCCTACCTGAATATGAAGCGGCATATGCATCGGATGCTGCAAAAAACGGAGGGGGACGGCGGCGCTATGACCAACTTCATTCGGCAGGCGAAGAGAAGGGTAAAATATTTCCTGATGTCCGGCACATTTTTCGAGGAATTAGGCTTTACCTACCTGGGGCCGGTAGATGGCCATGATATAGAAGAACTTCGGCGTGTACTGCGGCAGGCGAAGGCGCTCAGGGAACCGGTTCTTGTACACGTAAAAACCACAAAAGGAAAGGGATACCGTCCCGCTGAAAAGGATGCGACTACGTTTCATGGTATTGGAAAGTTTGACCCGGATACCGGAGAAGTGGGCAAAAATCAGGGAGAAAGTTGGGCGCATGCCGTCGGAACACAGTTGCAGTCCTTCGCCAGAGAGGATGAGCGGACGGTAGTGATTACAGCGGCTATGCCACAGGGAACCGGTGTGCAGGAGTATAGTAATCTGTATCCGAAGCGTTTTTTTGATGTAGGAATCGCGGAAGAACATGCAGTGACGTTTGCGGCAGGTCTGGCTCGCGGCGGTATGAAGCCCTATTTTGTCGTATATTCCACATTTTTACAGCGAGGATACGATCAGGTTCTGCATGATGTGTGTTTGCAGAAATTGCCAGTAAAATTTTTGGTAGATCATGCCGGAGTTGTGGGAGAGGATGGCGAAACACATCAGGGAATCTATGATATCGCTTATTTAGGACACATTCCGGAGATCGCGATCCTGAGTCCTTCAAATCGCACAGAACTCTGTCGTATGATGAATTATGCGCACCAATATGAAGCGCCGATCGCCATTCGGTATCCGAAGGGAAATCTGCCGGAAGAGAGCGAAGATAACGGACCGCCGATTCGTTTTGGACAGGGATTTATGGTGCGGGAAGAAAAGGCTGCTTTCTGCCTTCTCTTGGCTTTAGGAGTCTGTCGCGGGATGGCGGAAGCAGCTGCGGAGCAGTTGGCCGGGAAAGGAATTCGTGTGTCGGTGGCGGATGCCCGCTTTGCGGCTCCGTTATCCAGAGAGTGGTTGCTGAAACTGACAAAGAAGTACCCCAGGATACTCACCATAGAAGACCATATTCATACAGGAGGATTCGGTATGAAAGTACGGGATATTCTGGCCGAAGAGAGAGCGAAGAGTCAGGCGCGAATCCTGGCGCTTCCAGATTGTTTTATAGAGCAGGGGAAGAGAGAAGTGCTGCTGAGTCGTTATGGGATCAGCGCGGAGGGAATACAGAAAGCAGTGGAGAATTGGAATGCAGAAGCATAAGGAACGACTGGATTTACGCATGGTAGAAAGAGGATTGGCCCCTTCTCGGGAAAAGGCGAAGGCGATGATCATGGCTGGCCATGTGTATGTGAATGAACAGCGAGAGGACAAGGCAGGTATGCTGGTGGAAGAGGAGGCAGAGATTTTGGTACGAGGGCCGGTTCTTCCCTATGTAAGCCGAGGCGGTTTGAAGCTGGAGAAGGCGATCAAAGCCTTCGGGATTCCGCTGGAGGGGTATATCTGTATGGACGCGGGCGCCTCCACTGGCGGATTCACAGACTGTATGCTGCAGAACGGAGCCGCGAAGGTATACGCGATCGACGTAGGTTACGGACAGCTGGCATGGAAGCTGCGGCAGGATGAGCGAGTCGTTGTATTGGAGAAAACGAATGTTCGGTATCTGGATGAAGCGAAGGTACCGGATCTCTGTGATTTTGCTTCCGCGGATCTATCCTTTATTTCGCTGACGAAGGTTCTGGAACCGATTGCAAGCCGGATTCGAGAGGGTGGTGAGTTGGTCTGTCTGGTCAAGCCGCAGTTCGAGGCGGGACGAGAGAAAGTGGGAAAGAAGGGCGTAGTGCGAGAGCCAGAGATTCATGAGGAAGTACTCCTTATGATCACAGACTGGGTGCAATGCCATGGGTTTACCATACTGGGATGTACATATTCGCCGGTACGGGGACCAGAAGGAAATATTGAATATTTATTGTATCTAAAGAAAGAAGCGTGTTTTGTCGCAGCGGACTGGAAGGAAGAGATTGAGAAGGTGGTGAAAGAATCCCATGAATCCCTGTAAGTTTGTTATTTCCACCAATTTTACCAAAGATCCGGAAGGGATCGAGACTTGGCATATTGCGTCGTATCTGCAGGAACGGGGCGCCAGAGTCTGGCTTCTTGCGAAGCCGGAGGATGAGGTGCCGGCAGTGTTAGAGGATATGGAGCGAATGCAAGAGGAACGGGTCTCTCAGATGGATCTGGTCATTGTTTTGGGAGGGGATGGAACAATTCTTTCCAGTGCTAGGCGTCTGCATGAATATGATGTGCCGCTTTTAGGCATCAATCTGGGGCATTTGGGATTTCTGACGGGCAGTGAGAAAGAGGACTGTGAATCGGCATTAGATCAGGTTCTCGAAGGGCGTTATCGGGAAGAAGAGCGCATTATGCTCTGTGGGAGAATTCTGCATACGAATGGTGAAGAACAGTATTTCAGCGGATTGAATGACGCGGTTATTACCAGAGGAGCCTTTTCGCGGATGCTCTCGATCTCTGTGAAGATCAATGGGAGGCTCATGGATTATTTTCAGGCCGATGGGATGATTGTAGCGACGCCGACGGGTTCCACCGGATATAATTTATCCGCGGGGGGACCGATTGTAGTTCCCTATGCCAGAGGGATTCTGATTACTCCGATTTGTCCCAGGTCCTTAACTATGCGTTCTATTGTTGTATCAGAAACCGATGAGATCAATTTTGAAGTATTGCCGGAGACTATGGGACAGAAGACGCCGGAGCTAATGCTGACGGTGGACGGGCAGCAGGGGTATCCGATTGTGCCGGGAGATCAGGTATTCATCGAGGTAGATCCCGTCGGAGTTCGGCTGACTCATATGGAAAACACTACATTTTTTGATACGCTGCGGAAGAAGATGTTTAAGGAATTATAGTATTCTTGTGTGTTGGGTCAAGATGGAAGGAGGAAGACAGGATGAAAGTAGACAGGCAGGCAAAGATTTTAACGCTGATCGAAGAATATCCCATCGAAACGCAGGAAGAGCTGGCGGAGAAACTGGTAGAGGCAGGGTTCAGAGTCACGCAGGCAACAGTGTCGCGCGATATCCGGGAGCTGCGTCTGACGAAAGTAGTGGGAGACAATGGCCGGCAGCGTTATGCCATCTTGTCTCCTAAGGATCCGGATTATGCGGAGCGATTTGTCAGAGTGCTGCAAGAGGGATATACCTCTGCGGAGGCAGCGGGAAATATTCTCGTGGTCAAGACGATTATTGGTATGGCGATGGCGGTAGCGACGGCATTGGACAACCTGGAATTTTCAGAGATCGTAGGCTGTGTGGCAGGGGACGACACGATTTTTGTGGCAGTACGCAGTGAGAGGGAGTGCCTCAGGCTGCAGGATAAGATTCGGAAACTCATTGAGACGACGGAGGTGTCTAAATGCTGACACATCTGCGGGTGAAGAATATTGCGCTCATTGATGACATTTCACTGGATCTTGACGAAGGGCTTAACATCTTGACGGGAGAGACCGGTGCGGGAAAAAGTATTATCATGGGTGCGGTGAATCTGGCATTGGGTGCTCGTGTTTCTAAGGATCTGCTGGGAAATCCGGAGATGCCCGCGCAGGTAGATCTGCTGTTTGATGTGACAAATACCCGCGTAAGGAAGCATTTGGTTCAGATGGGACTCCTGGAAGAAGACAGTACAGAAGTGCTTCTGTCCCGACGTATCACACCGAATGGCCGCGCGGTGAATCGGATCAATGAGGATGTCGCGACGGCAGCCGCGTTGCAAAAGGCTGCGGGGGTGCTGATCGACGTGCATGGGCAGCACGAGCATCAATCTTTACTGGATGCCAGTCGTCATATCGACTTGCTGGATCGTTTTGATGAGCATACGCAGCCTCATAAAGAGGCATTGCAGAGTCTTCTGGGTGTGTACAAAGAAAAGGAACAGGAATATCAGAGATGGAAAGAGCAGTCCCAGGATAAAGAACGAATCCTGGCGCTGATGGAGTATGAGGCACAGGAGATTGACGAGGCAGGACTTAAAGAGGGTGAGGAAGAAGAACTGGGAGAGCGCATACGCCGGCTGCGATCGGCTCAGCGGATTCAGGAGTCTTGCGAGAATGCAGTCAGTTTTCTTCGAGGCGGGCAGGATGGATATGGCGGCGGCATTGGGGCATTGAACGATGCACTGGCACAGATGCAGTGGATCGAAGAACTGGATTCTCAAACATTGTCTTCTATCGTTTCTACATTATCGGATGCAGCCGCCATCGCTGAGGATGCGGCGTCCGAGATCGCGCGTTACGCGGAGGATGCGCAGAGCGATCCACAGGCGCTGGAAGAGGCGCAGGATCGATGGGAAGAGATTCGCCGGTTGAAAGGGAAGTACGGGGATAGTTTGAAGAAGATTCTGTCGTACAGAAAATCTTTGACAGAATCGATGGAAAAAATTCAGCATATTCAGGAGACGCTGGCAGCATGTGAAAAGGAACTGGTGGAGCTGGAACAAAAAATGAAGAGAGAGTGTGAAGCGTTGAGTAAGCTGCGGCAGCAGGTCGCGCAAACGGTATCCAGAGAGATCACGGCGATTCTAAAAACGCTGCAGTTTCAGGATCCGGAATTTGCGGTGCAGATTACGTCGAGGGATCATATTACGTCGAAGGGACAGGATCAGGTGCAATTTCTGATTCGTACCAATGTAGGGGAGCCGCTCAGGCCGCTTCATAAGATTGCTTCCGGCGGAGAAATCTCCAGAATCATGTTGGCCATCAAGACGGTGTTGGCTCAACGGGATGAGATACCGACTCTGATTTTTGATGAGATTGATACAGGAATTAGTGGGAGAACGGCACAGAGCGTAGCGGAGAAGTTGGCATTGATTTCGAAGTTTCATCAGATTATATGTATTACACATTTGCCGCAGATTGCGGCGATGGCAGATCATCATCTGCGGATTGAAAAAACGGTGCGGGAAGGCCGAGCTCGTACTGAGGTGACGGAACTCGCGGAAAGACAATCAACAGAAGAACTGGCTCGAATGCTGGGTGGAACGCAGCTGACAGAGGCAGTTTTACAGAACGCGTCCGAAATGAAAAAAATGGCGTCGGACTGGAAAGAGCATAATTCCCTCCGAATGAGAGACAATAGACAAAGGAATCCACATTAAAAGGAGTGATGACTTTGTCGGAGCGTTCTTTTCGGAAAAGAAAAACGTCGGATGATTCGGAGACAAAGGTAAGATGGTGGATGATCCTATTGATCGCCTTGCCCACCATCTTACTTTTTTTATATGGTTTTCTGAGCTGGAGTATCCCGGATACGATCCGATTGATTTCCGGGCAGGATACGACTTTAACGTATGCCACATTTTGTAATCTTCAGGTAGAAGAGACAAAAAGTATTCAGGTGACTTCTTCCGATGTCTCGCCAAATGATCAGATTCTACTGACCAGTGAGAGCGGAGAGGACTATTCTCAGACAGAAGCAGTCGTTTCATTATTTGGTGTGATTCCTTTGAAAAAGGTATCTGTCGAGATTTGGCCGCAGATGGATCTGATTCCGATGGGAAAAGCGATTGGCGTCGATATGCGAACGGATGGCGTTCTGGTTTTAGGATTGGGAGAGGTAACCGATGCGGAAGGAAACCATGTGACGCCCGCCAGGAATCAGTTGTTTTCTGGAGACCGGATCTATTCTTTGAATGGGGAAAATATCCGAGTGAAGGAGGATGTCATAGAAAAGATTGCATCCTCTGGAGGAAAAAGTGTGGAACTGGGAATTCTGCGAAATGGGAATCGGATGCAAGTGACTGTGGATCCAGTATTGGGGTCGGATGGGACCTATAAGATCGGGCTGTGGATTCGAGACCGAGCGCAGGGAATTGGAACACTGACTTATGTGGATCCGGAGACACGACAGTTTGGAGCCATTGGACATGGGATGACGGATGTCGATCTGGAAAAATTGTTGCCGTTGGGAGAAGGTACAATCTGTCAGGCACTGATCAATCATGTAGAAAAGGGGAATGTGGGAGAGCCGGGAGAAATCGTAGCCAGCCTCACGCCACAGATCTTGGGAAGTGTCGAACAGAATACGGATTGCGGGCTTTTTGGAACCTATACGGGGACGTTAGACAGTGCCTCATTGCCTGTTGCCTTTCGCGATCAGGTAACGGACGGAGAGGTAAAGATTCTCTGCACACTATCCGGTGTGGCTCCAAAATGGTATGATGCTCGGATTCAACGCGTATCTTCTATCGCTTCGCAAAATATCGGATTTACGGTAGAAATCACAGATCCAGAACTTTTGGAATTGACGGGAGGAATCATACAGGGCATGAGCGGAAGCCCAATCATGCAAAACGGATGTCTTATTGGCGCTGTAACTCATGTGTTGGTGCAGGATCCGGGAAAGGGATACGGGATCTATATCGAAGACATGTTGAGTCAGCACTTATCCGACAAGGCGGCATAAATCCAAGAACGCTGTCCGGTATATAGAAGAAGACAGCGTTCTTCACTACATATTGCGGGTGGATAAAATTTCGACACAATCCTTTGTGAATATTCACGTCATTTTCTGAAAAAAGGAGGAAAATCTACAAAAAATAAAGGCGTATCACGTCAAAAATCCGTTTAAGAAAGGAGAATAAATACAGAAAAATCGCATAATGAAGCCATTTGTGAGAAAGTGTCGGAACATTTATCAATTTGCATAATTGCCAATAAAATCCAGATAGAAGAAATTATGGATAATGATGAAATGGAACAATTTGGTAAAACTTGCTTGTTTCTCTCTGAAAAATGGTATATACTGGTAATACAAAAATCATCCAAGGAGGTTTGCGAAGTGAGCAAATTATCAGTTTTAGTCGCTGACGATAGTCAGGAGTTTCGAGGAATCCTGCGGGAATATATCGAACGCCAAGACGATATGGAGGTCATCGATGAAGCATCAAACGGGGAGGAGACATTGGAGAAGATTTATGATATGGCTCCAGATGTAGTTTTATTAGATATGATTATGCCACGGGTAGATGGTTTAGGCGTATTGGAGAGTTTGGCACAGAATCCCCCGAGACATATGCCTATTACGATTATGATTTCTGCGGTAGGACAGGATCGAATTGCAGAACAGGCATTTCGTCTGGGTGTTACTTATTACATGGCAAAGCCATTTGAACTGTCCACGTTAGTGAATCGGATCCGGCAGCTCAATGGAAATTTGACGCAGATATCCGTCCCCATTAGTGAGGGAAACGATCAACGGATGAATCCGTATAGCAGTATGATGAACCGCAGACGTGATGTGCGACGTCAAGATGTGGAAACCGAAGTGACGAACATGATTCATGAGATCGGAGTACCTGCGCATATTAAGGGATATCAGTATTTGCGGGATGCGATTATTATGGCGTTGGAAGACATGGATATTCTGAATGCGATTACAAAACAGCTGTATCCTGCCATTGCCAAGAAATATGATACCACACCCAGCCGTGTGGAAAGAGCGATTCGGCATGCGATCGAGGTGGCATGGAGCAGAGGAAAGATGGATACGATCGATAAGCTGTTTGGATATACAATCAATAATGGGAAGGGGAAGCCGACAAATTCTGAATTTGTGGCCCTGATCGCAGATAAACTTCGTTTGGAATTAAAGGCAGGGTGAAAATCTAATTTTTATAAAAAAAAGCTTGCATATTTCAGGATGATGGGGTATAATATAATCACATCCTGGGATGTGCGATAGCTTGTGTATTTGAACCTACACCATGAGATTGGGAGTTTTAATGGTTATCGACAATGTCGGGCCTCAAGCTAATTCCTGCTTCGGCAGGCGGGGGATGGCAGCGAAGATACTGCGAACACCTACCTAGCGTAATGCTAGGGATCAAATTTCAGGCGTCGGCATTCTGGGTTGGGGGATGCTTGCATCCCCTATTTTACATAGCCCTGTCGGGGCGCGTATGGGCTCGTGGCTCAGCTGGGAGAGCGCCGCGTTCGCATCGCGGAGGCCGAGGGTTCGAATCCCTTCGAGTCCAGTTTAGAAGAGGAGTACGAAATCATCCATAGCGGATAATTTCGTACTCCTCTTTACTCAGCGATGTAACATTTTCTCAGTTAGACCAATGAGAAAACCCCAGGGTTTCTCATTACTTTTTAAGCGATGCAACATTTTCTCAGTCAGACCAATGAGAAATCCTGCCAGGTATCCATGCTATGGGCTGTGAAATCGCAATGCTCCTATTGTAGGCATTTTGTAACGACTCCTTTTTGGCTCAAAACCTTTCATGTGTCTGCAAACAGATAATCTTTACCGTTTGTTCTGCACGGAAGAATTTGCTTGTAAATTGTGAAGAAAAATGGTATGATAGGTTAGCTCGACTTGTATTTCACAAATTCTTTGTAACGGCAGCAGACAAATTTCATCGAGCTCTTTTATAATGGGGTCATATAGAGAAGGGGGCGGTTGATGATTGCCGGCGGAGAGTGATCAGATGCTGCGAGAAGGAAAGGTATACACTGTACGGGCAAGGAGCGGGAAAGATAGGGGGGCAAAACGATTTTCGCTGTGTCATTCTGTATCATACGGCGGAACATCCGGTGATACAGAAGAGCTTAGAATTATAGAGATCAAAGGAGATCAAGAAATTGAAAAAATATGATGTCATCATTATTGGAGCAGGACCGGGAGGCATTTTTTCGGCGTATGAATTGCAGCAGCAAAGGCCGGATCTTACGGTGGCGGTATTCGAATCTGGCTTTTCTTTGGAGAAAAGAAAATGTCCCATTGATGGAGATAAAGTGAAAACCTGTATCAAATGTGAGACTTGTGCGATCATGAGTGGATTTGGTGGAGCGGGTGCTTTTTCCGATGGAAAATATAATATTACGAATGATTTTGGCGGTACGTTATATGAGCATATCGGCAGAGATCAGGCATTGGATCTGATGAAATACGTGGACGAGATCAACGTGTCGCATGGCGGAGAGAATACGCATATGTTTACTACGGTAGGGACTCGGTTTAAGAAACTCTGTGTGCAGAACAAGCTGAACCTGCTCAATGCATCGGTGCGGCATCTGGGAACCGACATCAATTACATCGTCCTGCAGAATCTATACGCAGAGATGAAGGAGCATGTAGATTTTTATTTCAGAACGCCGGTAGAGCGGATCGAAGTGCGGAAAGATGGATACCGGGTACATTATGCCGGGGGTTACGCGGACTGCAGACGGTGCATTGTTTCCGTGGGACGCAGCGGAAGCAAATGGATGGAGAATGTATGTCAGACACTCGATATTCCGACAAAATCCAATCGTGTTGATCTGGGAGTGCGTGTGGAGCTGCCGGCGGTAGTGTTCTCGCATTTAACGGATGAGCTGTATGAGAGTAAGATTGTCTATCGGACAGAGAAGTTTGAGGATTATGTACGCACCTTTTGTATGAATCCCAACGGGATTGTAGTGAACGAGAATACAAACGGCATTGTGACTGTTAATGGACACAGCTATGAAGGGAAGGAAAAGCAGACAGAGAATACGAACTTTGCGTTATTGGTGGCGAAACACTTCTCGGAGCCCTTTAATAACAGCAATGAATACGGAGAAAGTATTGCACGGTTATCCAATATGCTGGGAGGCGGTGTCATCGTACAGCGCTTTGGGGATTTGATCCGAGGGCGTAGAAGCAATGTGAAACGGATTGAGGAGAGTCTTGTCAGACCCACGCTGAAAGCCACGCCTGGAGATCTGAGTCTTGTACTGCCTAAACGCATCCTGGATGGTATCATTGAAATGATTTATGCGTTGGACAAGATCGCGCCGGGAACAGCCAATGATGATACGCTGCTTTATGGTGTGGAAGTCAAATTCTATAACATGGAAGTTGAGATCGATGAACACCTGGAGTCCAAGTATAAAGGACTGTATATTATCGGAGACGGAAGCGGTGTAACGCATTCGCTCTCGCATGCTTCGGCTAGCGGAGTGTATGTGGCTCGGCGTATCGCGCAGGAGATGTTTGTATAAACCGTCCGAAAGCTCTGCAACAATAAATATAGCGCAGTCTCCTGAGATCAGGAGACTGCGCTATATTTATTGTTCATCATATAAGTTATTGTTCGCATACTTAGGTTCACAGGTCACGTCAATGCCAAGGCGACGGAGAAGCTGTTCTTCGGTCGTATCGAGCATACAGGTAGAGTGCGCCTGGCATCCACGGAGGCTTGTAATCTGATCCAAAGCACGCTTTGCCTGTTCGTTATTTGCAGCGCATACACAGAGTACATTCAGCGTTTCTTCGGCATTTAATTCGCGGCTGCGGTCATGAAGAATCTCTGTCTTCAGACGATGAATGGGTTCTAAGAGATCGGGGGACAGCATATGGATCTGATCATCGACATCCGCCAACGCCTTAAGTGCGTTCAGAAGACAGGCGGAGACAGCACTCATCACACGCGCCTCCGAATGGCGGCCACTGATAATACGTCCGTCTTCCAGCTGGATAGAAACAACTTGGCAGAACTCATCTTGTAGACCGGCTTCCGCGAGTTTCCGGGAACGCTCTAACGCAGGCTGTACAATAGAACGATCAGAGGGCTCAAGATTCAGTTCGTTCATAAGCAGTGTGACACGTTCCAGGGTTTCCAGATCTGCGAACCCCTTTTTATAATCGCAGGCTGTTTTGTAATAGCGACGGATGATTTCCTGACGAGATGCCTCCTGTACGACCTGATCGTCAATGATACCGAAGGCAATTCGATTAACGCCCATATCCGTAGGAGACCTATACACGGAATCGGTTCCTGTGATGCGCTCCAAAATCCGCCGGATCACGGGAAAGACTTCCAGATCTCGATTGTAATTGACTGCGATCTTGCCATAGGCCTCATAATAAAAAGAGTCCAGACGGTTCATATCCCGCAAATCGGCTGTAGCCGCCTCATAGGCAATGTTGAGAGGATGTTTTAAGGGCACATTCCACACCGGGAAGGTCTCAAACTTAGAATAACTGGCCTTGATTCCTCTTTTATACTCATGATAGAGCTGGCTGAGACAGGTGGCCAGTTTACCGCTGCCCGGGCCCGGAGCTGTCACCACAACAATGGGGCGTGTCGTTTCAATATAAGGGTTGGAACCATATCCTTCGTCACTGACGATCAGATCCACATCCGTAGGATATCCTTGCGTAGAGTGATGGGCGTAGGTACGGATTCCCCGGCGCTCCAGTTGTGTCATGAACTGCTTAGCGGAAGGCTGTCCCTCATAACGAGTCACAACCACGCTGTTGACTGCTAACTGATGGCTGGTGAGATTATCAATTAGCCGGAATACCTCTGTTCCATAGGTGATTCCATAATCTCCCCGCAGTTTATTACGCTCAATATCGCCTGCATACACACAGATAATGAGTTCCGCTTGACTTTTAAGTTTCTGCAGCAGTCGCATCTTCACATTCTCATCATAGCCAGGCAGTACCCGTTTGGCGTGCAAGTCATTCATTAACTTGCCGCCAAATTCCAGATACAGCTTGTTGCAGTTATTCACCCGTTCTAAAATATAGCGAGTCTGTTCCGCCAGATACTTCTCATTATCAAATCCAATTTTGCCCATCGCTTGGTAACCTCTTTTGTTAAATTTCCGGGGCTGTTACTTCCGCCTCCTCCGGCAGGCGTTGTACCACCGTATTTTCGATGCGATGGCCTTGAATCTCGGTTACATGGATAAGAAGCCCGGATAATTCGATTTCAAACTGACTTCCGTCTTTAGGAATGAAGCCTTTGCGGGAAAGAATCAATCCGCCAAAAGTATCGCAATCCTCTTCGTCAAAAGAAATGCCAATGGCATCTTCTACGTCCTCGAGAGGTGTCGTACCACGGATCTGCCAGGAATCCTCAGAGAGCGTAACAATCTCCGGTTCTTCTTCTTCATCGTAGTCTCCTACAATCTCCGAAAGAAGATCCGTGATTGTAACGATACCTTCCATACCGCCGTATTCATCCAAGACAATGGCAAAGTGACAGCGTGTCTGTTTCATTCGGCGAAACAGCACATCGGCGCGTACACTTTCGGGGATAAAGAAAGCCGGCTTTATCGCGTTTTTCAAAACATTCTCACGGGAGTGATCGGTCAGGCAGAAATAATCTCGTACGTTCAGCACACCTACGATATTATCAATATCTTCACTGCAGACCGGATACATGGTGTGGTGGGTTTGACGGATAATCTCATTCCATTCCTCCTCGGAATCATCAGTCCATAATACGGTGACATCCCGGCGATGTGTGGCGATATCGTTTACACTCAGATCATTAAACTCAAATACATTATGAATCATTTCACTTTCTTCCGGATTGATCGTACCTTTTCGGCTTCCCGTATCGACCATCATCTGGATTTCTTCCTCGGTAACTTCCTCATCATCCGCATTCGGATCCATACCCATGAGACGTAATACACCGTTTGTGGAAGCTGTCAATAAGCTTACGAGCGGCTTAAATACCTTTGCCACAAAACTCAGCATACCAGCCATACCCAAAGCGAGTTCATCGGACTTTTTCATAGCCAGACGCTTAGGTACAAGTTCGCCAAAGATCAGGGTAACATAAGACAGAATAATCGTCACGAGTACCAGACAGATCGTGTTCAGAGCCGAAGCGGACAGGGGAATACCCAGACTGAGCAGCCAACCGGAAAGAACGGGAGCAAAGTTATCCGCTGCGAACGCACTGCCTAAGAAACCAGCTAACGTGATTGCCACTTGAATCGTTGCTAAGAAACGAGCAGGCTGTTTGGTCAAGCGAGCCAGTTTAATTGCGCGTTTGTTTCCATCTTCAATCATTGTTTCCAGTTTCGCGTCGCTTATAGAGATCACCGCGATTTCCGCGCACGCGAAAACCGCATTTAACGCAATTAAAATAACCTGAAGCAGTAATTGCCATACAATATCCATAATAAATCAAAATCCTCCTAAGATGTGTAAAATAATAAGATATAAGCCAGTACAGAGGAGGATCTACAAACGCAAAAAACATAGCCTGCCTTTAACGATATGATAGACGCAAGCTATGCACATGTTTATCTCATGATTCGGATATTCCAGCGGTATAGGGCCGTCACTAGGGCCAGCATCATCCATGAAAAAAACTCTCCTTTAAAAATATGTAACCTTGATTTATAGAAAACGCCTCATGGAATAACTACACACCATAAAACGCTACACGGAGAAGAAGGGATTTGAACCCTTGCATCGCTATTAACGATCTACTCCCTTTCCAGGGGAGCCCCTTCAGCCACTTGGGTACTTCTCCAAGAAACCTACCAAACAGGTATTAACTCGTGGAACGGAAAGGGTGGGATTCGAACCCACGACACCCTAAGGTGTACTGGATTTCGAGACCAGCTCCTTCGACCACTCGGACACCTCTCCTTGTCAATCCGACATCGGGCTGACACAACAGCTATTATATAATACAAAGAAAGCAATGTCAAGGATTATTTTTGAAAAACATTGACATTTTTTCCCGGCTCAGATGTAATCGGAAATATAGGGAGGGCAATGGGGCAATATCTTATCCAGCAGCTGAATCGCTTCCGCATCGCCCTGGATATGTTCTAACCAGTAGAGCTCACCGGCTGTTTTGTAGCCCAGCAGAAGGGTAGTCAGTGTCCCGATGGACATACGCACATGTAAATCTGCTGATTCTTGGGAGGAGAAACAACGATTTCCCTGAAAAACCAACGTGGTGCTGCGGCGATTCCATTCAAGGATAGGATCATCGATTTCAAAATGAATACGGCCTTCGGAACCGGACACAACGCCCTTGTATTGTGCCAGGAAGGCATCCAGGTCCACAATACGCCCCATGATATAAGGACGTATCGTTTCCTTTATATCGCCGTCCTCCATCTCGAAGGCAATGGACTCATTTCGGTAAGTATTTCCACGCACTTCATCGATCATGGATTCATGAGCATGAATGTATTTCCATAACCCTTTCTGCGCATCCCGATTGAGATAAATCATCTCCTTTATATACATGACATCTTCTTTGATTAGATATACCATATATCCTTGGGGAAGATCAGAAGCGTTGAAATACACGGCGACACAGGTATCATCTTCATCCCAGCGCCAGTATTCTTCCCAAGCCAGAGCATTGCGCAATAAACAGCCATGTGTCTTCTGGGCAAAACGGGTATGAAGATCCATGAAGGATGGATCATTCCATTCTACACGTCGCACATAACCATTCGCCTGCAGTTTTTCTGGGATTTGCCGATCTTTTACGCTATAGGAAATCTTGTCAGAGACAATTTCCCAACCAAACCGACGATAGAGAGGGATGGAATAGGGATATAGGAGTGCCAGAGACTGTCCTTTTTGCCGCATGCGAACTAGGCTTTGATACATGAGCCTGGACATGATGCCCAACCCTGTGTATTCTGGATAGGTGGACACACTGGTGATAAATCCAATGGGATAGATGGTATCGAATACATTCATTTGAATTGGATAGACTGCAAACTGAGAAATCAGATGATCCCCGTCATAGCAGCCCAGAATATCAGCGCGTTCCAGCACGGGAAATTTTGACTGTTTGATTTCATCATCCCGCCAGCCGGCTGTGGCAAGCTCCTGTTCAGTGACTTGAAAGGCATAACGCAATAGAGCGTTATATTGATCCAGATCCGACGTCGTAAGATCTCGGATCATATAGGGAAAGTTAGGTTGTTTTATATTCATATTATAGAACTCCTTTTTTATTATTGATTTCATTATATGATGAAAAAGAGGAAATGTCAAGGGGGGGGCTTGGTATTGCACAGAAGAAAGCTTTGTGATACAATAGATATGGCAGGGCATTTTTTGATATCATAGCGATAGAGCCACGCCCCAAGTTGCCGCCAAGGGGCGATTCTTCAGGGGCTGCCGCAAAGGAGGATGATGGATATGGAGATGACATTACGATGGTTTGGAACCGGATATGATAGCGTGACGCTAGAACAAATCCGTCAGATCCCCGGGGTGACAGGCGTGATCACGACTCTCTACGGAAAACAGCCGGGAGAGGTCTGGAGCCGGGAGGAGATCCACGTGCTGAAGGAGGAAGTGGAGGCAGCCGGCCTGCGGCTTGCCGGGATAGAAAGTGTGAATATCCACGATGCTATCAAGGTCGGCAGTCAGGACAGAGAGCAGTATATCGAGCAGTATATTGAAACGCTGCGACATCTGGGAGAAGAAGACATTCATCTGGTCTGTTATAATTTCATGCCGGTGTTCGACTGGACACGGTCGGATCTGGCAAAACCGCGTCCAGATGGTTCTACCGTCCTTTCGTATGACCAGCAGAAGGTGGATCAGATCCGTCCGGAGGAGATGTTTCAGAATCTGGATGAACATTCCAATGGATTCATCCTGCCCGGCTGGGAGCCAGAGCGGATGGAACGGATCAAGGAGCTGTTCGCGTTGTATGAAGAGGTAGATGAAGAAAAACTATTCCAGAACCTGGTCTATTTCTTGGAACGTATCA
>CALBGL010000013.1 GCA_937892735.1 uncultured Clostridia bacterium
GACTCGACTCCTCCGGCGTGCTGGACTCTTCTGGCTGACTCGACTCCTCCGGCGTGCTGGACTCTTCTGGCTGACTCGACTCCTCCGGCGTACTGGACTCTTCTGGCTGGCTCGATTCCTCCGGTGCTACTACATACACATATGCAGTCACAGTTCCAGTTCTTCCCAGCACATCTGTAAGAGAATAGGTGATCTGATATGTCCCTATCTGATACGGATTCACTGAACCGTTCACCTGTACAGACGACGTCTTGTCATTGCCGCAAGTATCATATCCTCGAACTCCCGACAACAGATCGGGTACAGAATCTCCTTGTTCTATGGTATGATTCTGTATTCCCGTGAAATAGGGTTTCTTCGAATTCCATGGATTCGAAGAAGATGGATCCGTAGGATCCCAATTCGTCGTCGAGCTCGTTGGTAGCTTTATTGTTGCTGGTTTTCCCAATGGATCCGCTCCGCTCCCGAAATAATCAATCTCAATAACCGTATCATAGGCATCGCAATGCGTATACATCCAATACGCATCTCCAGCCGTCAATCGAATACATCCTGCTGAGCATGTGGTTCCCAGATTATTATAATATGATGTATAAACACCGTCTTCTCCTTTCCAGGCAGCAGGCACGGTATGGAACAGATAATTCCCTGTAATATGAGACACATATTGTCCCCACGTATTCCCTTCCAGGCCATTCCATCTTGCCTGATATCCCATTACGAAGACTCCTGTCGGCGTACTGTATCCTGTGGAACATGTCATTGCCTTTACCGGTACAGTATGCTTTCCGCTGCTATCCCTCGCATAAATCGTCACCACATTGGTACTCTTATTCACACGAATCAGATACTTTGTATCATAGGTATCTGAAGATTCCTCTCCCCTGGATGCCTCTTCCTTAGATGAATCATTTTTCGAAGATTCTTCCTTCGCAGATGAATCTTCTTGTGAAGAATTTTCCCTTATAGAATCCTCTTTGGAGGAGTGTTCTCTTATACTGGAATCTTCCCCTGACACTGTCCCACCCGGCTTCTGCGTCAGCGAACTCTCTTCCCCTTGACTCCCAGAATCTGTAGAAACACCGCTTCCTTCCTGCTGGACAGAAGAATCGTTCTGCGAATCCGGAATATCCTGATGACATCCCAAAACCCCAAAGGTTGCTCCTGTCAAAAAAATTGCCAGCACCACAATGGCCGCGAATGTACGAAATACTGTTTTCTTCATATCCGCTCCCCCCTCTGAAGGAAAATCACATCTGCACTGCTGTAGAAAATTCCTACCACGGCAAATGTCTTACTATGCTTATTATACCATGGCTTTCTCTCTTTGACAACGAGATTGCGCAAACTTAAATAAAACGTATAGAAACCGTAATAAATCCGTCTTATTTTAACCGCCACAGTGTCTGCGAGGCATCGCTGGGCATCCGCCAATCTCCTCTGGGAGACAACGCCACCGACCCAATCTTCGGTCCATCCGGCAGACAGGACCGTTTGAACTGTTGCTGGAAAAATCTGCGATAAAATGTCCCCAGCCAATGGTGAATACAATCCGGCTCATACTCTCCTTGAAATGCGTATTGTGCTAAAAATTCTATCTTCTCCGGTGTACATCCCCAACGAATACAATAATATAAAAAGAAGTCGTGCAGCGCATAAGGTCCCACCAGATCTTCCGTCTTCTGTGCAATCTTACCATCCCTCGGAGGCAGTAGCTCGGGACTCACGGGCGTATCCAAAATGTCTAACAGCACATCGCACAATGATGCATCCTTCGTCCTCCGTGCCTCATGCTGTACCAAATACCGCACAAGTGTCTTGGGTACCGAGGCATTTACACCGTACATGGACATGTGATCTCCATTATAGGTTGCCCACCCCAATGCCAATTCGGAAAGATCTCCTGTGCCTACGACAAGACCATTGCAGCCATTCGCCACATCCATCAAGATCTGCGTGCGCTCTCTCGCCTGCGCATTCTCAAATACCACATCATACTCTTCTTCGTCATGGGCAATTGCCTGAAAATGCACGCGTACCGATTCCGCAATGTCGATTCTGCGGCATTCGATGCCTAAACGGTCACAGAGGAGTTCCGCATTGGATCGGGTTCGATACGTCGTCCCAAAACAGGGCATCGTAATCCCCAATATGCGCTTACGATCCCAAGCAAGCTGATCCGCTGCCCGTACCGCCACAAGCAGAGCCAGCGTAGAATCCAGTCCACCGGAAATCCCAATCACGGCACGATCTGCATGTACGTGGGAAAGGCGTTTTTTCAATCCGTTAGCCTGCATGGACAGGATCATCTCCAGCCTCTCCTCCGCCTGCGGTACGAAAGGATATTTCGAGATGTCTCGTGTTAACCTTACTGCCGTCTCCCTCAGCTCGAATGAAACTCTTTCATAGCTATCCGTCTGGCTAATCCAAGTCGACATTCTGCGCCGGTCATACAGCATCCGCTCTACGTCGATTTCTGTCACAATCATACCATTTTGAAATGGCTCGCTCTCTGCCAGTACCCGACCATTCTCCGCAATCAAGTTATGGCCGGCAAACACCATATCCGTCGTCGATTCTCCATCTCCCGCGTCGCAATATACATAACCGCACAGAAGACGCGCCGATTGTCCTTTCACCAGGCTGCGGCGATACTCGGCCTTGCCGATTGTCTCATCACTCGCAGACAGGTTCACAATCAGTGTAGCCCCTGCCATGGCTAGGCCAATGGAAGGCGGAGAAGCCACCCATAGATCTTCGCAGATTTCCACTCCCACCAACAGTGCTGGCTGATTCGTGCATTCCAGAAGAAGATGATTTCCAAAGGGAATCTCTCTGCCGCCCCACTGGATTTTCCGATTCTCTTCCGGCGCCGGTATAAAATGTCTCTGCTCATAAAATTCACTATAGTTCGGCAGATGTTTTTTGGGCACCAGAGCCAGGATCCGACCATCTTGAATCACAGCGGCACAGTTATAGATTTTCTGCTCAAACAATACTGGTAATCCTACGAAACTCAGCATGCCTGCATATTCTTTGGATTTTTCCACAAGATCTTCCAGCGCCTTTCTGGTTCCCGCTAAAAGACTATCCTGTAGAAACAGATCTCCACAGGTGTATCCTGTCAGTGATAGTTCTGGGAATACCGCGATCTGGGCCCCCTCCTGATATGCCTGTTCCATTCCCTTCGCGATCGCACGCGCATTATGCGGACAATCCGCCACTTCCACCTGCGGCGTGATCGCGGCTACTTTTATAAAACCATATTTCATATGCGTTGTTCTCCTTTTCGGTTGACTGTTCGCCAACTCTCTTTCATCTTATCATATTGCCTTTATTTTTTCAATTCTTCCTGTTGCATTTCTCTATTTCACCATGCTATAATACTCATAAACCTACTCGTAAGGAGGGTCACACATGGAATATAAAAAAGCAAAAACAACATTTCATCGGGATTTTACCATCGCACATACGGATGATCGCTTGTACGGTTCCTTTATTGAACATTTAGGCCGTGCCGTCTATACCGGCGTCTATGAGCCGGATCATCCGCTGGCTGATGAAGACGGTTTGCGTACGGATGTCATGCAGCTGGTACGTGAGCTGCGTGTACCGATTGTACGTTATCCCGGCGGAAATTTCGTTTCAGGTTTTCGTTGGGAGGACTCCGTGGGGCCGAAAGAATCTCGTCCGCGCCGACGCGAACTCGCCTGGCGTACGATCGAGACCAATCAATTCGGCCTGAACGAATTCATGCGCTGGTGCCGTAAAGTGGGAACAGAACCGATGATGGCGATCAATCTGGGTACGCGGGGTGCGGACGCCGCCAGAAACCTTGTAGAATATTGTAATCTGCCAACAGGTACTTATTACAGCGATCTGCGGGCACAACACGGTGTGAAAGAGCCTCACAATATTCGCCTTTGGTGTCTTGGCAACGAGATGGATGGCCCCTGGCAGATCGGCCATAAGACGGCCGATGAGTATGGCCGTCTGGCGTTGGAAACTGCCAAGGTCATGAAATGGGTGGATCCTTCTATCGAGCTGGTGGCCTGCGGCAGTTCCAATCTGGACATGCCTACTTTTGCCTCCTGGGAAACCACGGTTCTCGAACACACCTACTCCCATGTAGACTACCTATCCATGCACCAATACTATGATAATCAGACTCAAGATACTGCCGATTTCATGGCTTCTTCCGTCGCGATGGACGCCTTCATCCGTTCTGTGGTCTCGATCTGCGACTATGTGAAGGCAAAGCTCAAAAGCAAGAAAACGATATACATCAGCTTTGACGAGTGGAATGTTTGGTACCATTCCAAAGGGCATGACGCCGTACTGGAACCCTGGAGCATCGCACCGCAGCAGGTAGAAGATGTTTACAATCTGGAAGATGCAATCCTGGTAGGGTCGATGCTGATTACGCTGCTCCGCCATGCGGACCGGGTCAAGATCGCCTGTCTGGCGCAGCTCGTCAATGTGATTGCACCGATTCTTACCGCCCCCGGCGGCGGCGTTCTTCGACAGACCATTTTCTATCCTTTCCTGCATGCTTCGAATTATGGTCGTGGTACAGTCCTTGCCGGCGTCGTCGAATCGCCTAAGTATGACAGCAAGAATTTCACGGATGTTCCAATGTTGGATTGCACCGCCGTTCTCTCCGATGATGAGAACGAACTGACTCTGTTTGCCGTCAACCGAAGTGAGGATACGCCTCTCCTGTGGACGCCTTCCCTCCAGGGTTTTGAGTCCTATCGGATCCAGGATCACATGGCTCTGGAAGGACCGGATCGCTATGCGATCAACGATTTTGGTCATCCGGACCGGGTAGCTCCGATTCACAAAGCATTGCCAAATGAGAATTCTTTCCTGCTCTCCCCCCTGTCCTGGAATGTGATTCGACTGATCAGAGCCTGATCGTATGACCATACAACAGGTGCCGTTGCAAAATGCCTACGATGTCTCACCATTGATACAGAATTAAAAAGCATGATTTCCTAAGGAGTTCCG
>CALBGL010000014.1 GCA_937892735.1 uncultured Clostridia bacterium
GGTGATGATGGATATACAGCGGCCTAACGGGTTGCAGATCCGTCAGATCCGTGTTCCTATGGGCGTGGTTGGTATTATTTATGAGGCAAGGCCCAATGTGACGGCGGATGCCTTCGCATTATGTTTTAAGACCGGAAACGCAGTGATTCTACGCGGAGGCAGTGACGCCATCTCTTCGAATCAAGCCATCACAGCAGTGCTTCGGCAGACGTTGGAGGAGCAGGGCATTACACCCGACGCGGTTTGTCTGGTGGAGGATACATCTCGAGAGAGCGCTCAGGCTATGATGCGGCTGCGGGGTGTAATCGACGTATTGATTCCACGTGGCGGCGCCGGATTAATCCGTTCTGTCGTAGAGAGCAGTACCGTTCCGGTGATTGAGACCGGAAGCGGCAACTGCCATATTTATGTGGATAAGGACGCCGATCTTTCGATGGCGGTTCGAATTATTCACAATGCGAAGACGCAGCGTATCAGTGTCTGTAATGCTTGTGAATCTTTGGTTATCCATAGTGAAATCGCGGAAAAGGCCATTCCGATGATTGCCGAAGATCTTTTGGCAAGTGACGTGGAGATTCGAGGAGATGAGAAGGTCTGTTCCTTAGTGCCTCAGGCCATTCGGGCAACCGAGGAAGATTGGGGGATGGAGTATCTGGATCGGATCATCTCGATCAAGGTGGTAGATTTTTTGGAAGACGCAGTACGTCATATCAATCGTTATAATACAAAGCATTCGGAGGCAATCATTACAGAAAATCCGGAGGCATCGCAATATTTCATGCAGCAGGTAGACGCTGCCTGCGTTTATGTAAATGCATCGACTCGGTTTACAGATGGGTTTGAGTTTGGCTTTGGGGCAGAGATCGGCATCAGTACACAAAAGTTGCATGCTCGCGGTCCTATGGGACTTACGGCTCTTACTACGACAAAGTATGAGATTATAGGCAACGGCCAGATTCGCGGGTGATTTGTCGTATAGGTTAGACATCCTAAAAGTGTGCGTGGACTGTGGATTCATTGGATTCGTAGAACGGATCCCGACCTTCAGAAGGAGCTGATCGAGCTCTATCGAACATTTTATAATCTGTTCGTGAAGTGTGCCTCTGAAATTTTGGGATCGGTGGCAGTGGCGGAAGAAGTGGTACAGGATAGTATGAGTGAATTCCTCTGGTCTCGCGACATATACAGGTTGTATGAGATGAACAGAGAATGTAGAGTCTATTATATGAGAAGAGTGGTCTGTAATCGGGCGATTACAGAATATAGAAAGAAGAAACCTTGTGTACCCATAGAAGAGGTTTCTTCTTTGCTTTTAGAGGAATCTCCCGAAGAGATTTATCTGCGAAAAGAGAAAAAGGAAATGATTCAGGATGCGATTATGGCACTGCCCAGTAAGGAAAGAATGGTAATGATGCTGCATTTGAATAATCCGGAAATGTCCTATTCGCATATGGCTTCTATCTTGGATATTTCTAGAAAGACAGTAGCCAGTCGGCTAGACAAGGCACAAAAGATGTTAGTACAAGAACTTAAAAAACGAGATATAATCGTGGAGTAGAGATAAATTTCATACTGCGTTATGGGCATCCATGGAGAAGATTTCCATCCCTGCGCACCTAATGTATACGCAAACCTCTCTTAGAATCTCCGTTTTGCGTATAGAGTAAGCACCTCAAAAAAGAAATTATACGCAAATCCCTGACTCCCCTTTTCAGAATCTCCATATGGCGTATAAAATGAAGGCGCCTTCCCG
>CALBGL010000015.1 GCA_937892735.1 uncultured Clostridia bacterium
CTATCCCGACGGGGAAGGATGCCGGAACCTACTATGTCTGGTACTTTGTAGAAGGAGATGACAATCATAACAATACGGAGCCGGTTTGCGAGCAAGTCGCCATCTATCAGTCTGCAACTGGGTTTGAAGGTGGCGTGACAGTCGATAAACCGGATAAGACCTATACCTACGGCAGTACCATTCAGATCATGGTTACGCCCAAGGCTACTGGAACGGCGGCCGTAAACACCCTAGCGCTTACTGAGCCCGCAGCAGGCCAGATAGCGATCTATGAAGGTGATATCCAGCTCACGGAACCGAAGGATGTTTTCAACGGACAGAAGCTGACCTTTGAGATCGATACCGATGCGGCCGGACTGAACGTGGGCGAGCATACCCTTACCGCACGATTCAAGGCAAACGGAAATATGGCGGCCGGGGAAAATTCTGTGGTAATCACGATTACAGCCGCGCCTCTGAACAGCGCCCAGGTGTTGGTGGACGGAACCTACACCTATGACGGGGATGCCAAGACTCCGCAGGTAACTGTGAAGCTGGACGGTAAGACGCTGAGCGCGGATACCGACTATACCCTTTCCTATTCCAACAGCTATGGTGGAGCGGGAGATCTGACCAATGCGGGAACTGTTACCGTGACCGCTGTCGGGAGGGGGAACTACTCTGGCACTGCGAGCGGGACGTTTGTGATCGGAAAGGCGCAGTCGCCATCCATCACCTGGCCTACCGCCAGTGGACTGACCTACGGACAGAGTCTGTTGGAAAGCACGCTGACCGGCGGCAGCACCGGATACGGGGATTTTGTGTGGGCAAATCCGGGTACCGTTCCCGGAGGCGGCACAGCGGCATACGCGGTGACATTTACGCCCAGCGGAGCCACCCAGAATAACTTCGAGGCGATTCAGACCACGGAAAAGGCTGTGAGTGTGACGGTCGAAAAAGCTACTCCAACCATTGAAATAGCCGTTGCCATGAGCGGCAACAGCGGAGCGCGAGAAGCCAATCTGACCATCACAGTCATCGGCGTCCAGGACGGTGAGAATCCTTCAGGAAGCGTTACACTGAGCGGCGATGACGGATTGAACGAGAGCCTGTCTTTAATCAATGGAAAGGCGACATACACCTGGACGAGCTTGGCGGATAGGAGCTACACTGTTAATGCCGTATATAGCGGCGACGACAATTATGCGGAGGCGAAGAAAGAAAATGAAACCTTTAACGTCTCTAATTACAATTACTACATCATTTCCGCCACAGCGGGCGAAGGCGGTTCTATTTCTCCATCCGGTAATATCAGCGTTCGGGAGGGACTGGACAAAACCTTTGCCATCACTCCGAACAACGGCTATATCATTTCTGATGTGCGCGTTGATGGCGTGAGCGTGGGTGCGGTAGCAAGCTATACCTTTAAGGATGTACGAGAAGAGCACAGTATCGAAGTCGTATTCGTAGGGGAGACGACAGGAACGGGTGACGGAGGCTGGACGCAACAGATCCCCAATCCACAGACGGGAGACAGCAGTCATTTGTGGCTGTGGTTCTCGATCGGTTTAGCGTCTCTGACCGGCATCGTTATGATAGGTACCCTATATACGGTCCGGAAACGACGGTATAAGAAGGAGAAATTCGGATCGTCACATAGGTAAAAGGCTAATCCTGTTAGCGCTGAACTGTTCCTTTATGGAGAGAGACGCTGCAGGCAAGGAGGACTGAACCGTACGAACGTTCCAAAGAAGGCCGTTTATAAAGGCAACATCTTTCTGTTGTCGTATTTCCGGTCAAAGGGAGCGGTATAATAAAATAACTCCGCCTGATTTTGAGGCGCGAACAGTGAGTCGGCTGTCCGCGCCTCTTTTCTCTTTGACGTTTTTTTTGCATCATTTTGCCGGCGTCTAATTTTGCCCGGGCTGTCACTTGTGGCCTCCCATTTCGTTTTGAGTTGGGTTGGCGGAGATACCAGTCCTTCTGTATAAAAATAGCAGGAATTGATGGCGAATGAGAAGATATGAAGGCAAAACAACAAGACCGTACATATCGTTTTCTCCTTAAAACGATATGTACGGTCAGGTGTATGCCAAACTTCGAGCCTATGGTCTGATGGATGAAGATAGGGAAAGCTGACAGATTTTACTTTCTGGAAGAGGCTCTATGCCTGCGGATCCGCATAAAAAGGAAGAGACACAGAGCAAACAAAATGATGGCGGCTATAATGCCTGTTAAAAGATATATGCCGTATCCTTGGACAAGGGGACGCGTAGGCTGATCGGAAGCGGACAGCGTCACGACCAGTTCATCCTCCGGCAGGTCTTCTAAAGACAGATGATAGCCTTCGGCATTTTTCTGGAATCCTTCCAGACTGCTTTCGATCAGCGCATAAGGAGTCAGAAGGTGAATCTGTAAATCGTCAAAGCGAGACCAGGTCTGTGCAGGAGAAAGCAGGTATATGTATTCGTAGATCGGTGGTTCATAGTCGGATTGAATGGAAGGATATAAGGGCGCCGTGACCAGGTTGGTAAGCGTTTCTCCGGGAGCCAGAGTCATTGTGTAATCATACCAGCGCATAAGACAGCCGGAGAAATTTTGCGCATACCGGGATAAGAGGACGAGGCCGTGGGAAGCCTCGAAGTCATCGCTGCGCAGTTCTTCCACAACGGCATTGTACCAGTCTGTGTCGGAGACGCCAGAAGATTCGGACCAGCCGGATAAGGCGAAATCCTGGAAAGTCATGGTCTCGGCTGTCAACAGGACGGCTGTACCGGGAATCTCCTCCTGATCCATGACGCCGCCATTTTGATAGAACTTCCACTCTGGCAGAATTTCCAGCGGAGCGCCGATGGCATATAGGGTGAGAGAGCTTGTGGTATCAGCCCAGCTACTGATTCGGATGGATCCACCCTCCTGGGTATGGAGACCGCTGAGATCGGGCCAGTATATTTTCGTAGCGCCACCATAGGAATCCATATCCCAGGCAATCGTAGCGGCGCTATATGTGTCCGTGTCTACATCGCGGATTGAAAATGTATACCGGGTCACAGGAAGGTCTGGAGCATAAAAGTCGTCTTGGACAAAGCCGTCGTGCAGACGGGGGAGATCTGTGGAAAGATCAAACGGATCGTTGTAGTCGGTCAATGAATATCGGATGCTTTTTTCCACTTCCTTGCCATTGACCGTGATAGTGAATTTATCGGTATCACTGTTATATAGGGACTCGCCATGGGTGCTGTCATAGAGGACGCCATAATCGGGCGTGATACCAAAAGGAAAAAGAAGACGAACCGTCACCGTAGAGTCCGTAGGGTTCAAGAACATGTATTCTGCGGTGACCTGACCGGAATATGCAAGAAACTCCTCGAGAGTGTCATAGTGCGTTTGGGGAAACTCTGGGACTTGCAGAGTCAGAATCTCTGATTTTACTTCAATAGGACAATCTTTATCGGCGGTGATGACACCGATAGAAGAGGCGCCCTGCCAATACACGGCCGCAGAATTGGCCTGGACAGGAAGAGAATAGGAACAGAAAAGAAGAATAACGCAGATAGCGGATGCCCATGTAAAAATGCGGTGTTGTTTCATTGAGATCTCTCCTTTCCAAGGATTGTCCGGATGATTCATATTCTACTTTGATTATAATAGATTTGTGGAAGGAAAGCAATAGATAAACATTCCTGAGATGAAACTTTAAAATGAAATTTTAAATTCCCGTCTTCTGTTGTAGTACTGGGAAAGTTCCGCCGTTTTTTATTCTCATTCTTTTTTGTTGCAGCATTGAATCCTCGATCTTCTTCATATTTAGTTTAAATAAGCGTGTTCCTGTAGGATGATATCATGTTTCTCAAAATGGTGGATTCGATCGTTTTATATTCCTCCGGTACTCAGTACGCTTCATTTTTTATGGAACCAGAGAGATAAAATTTATTCGCTGAAAAAATTCGGGCTTGACAAATGCAGACATATATACTATATTAGTAACTGCTTAATTACTTAAAGCATCAAAAAGACTTTTGGAGGGTTCCTATGGCAAAATCAATTAGAATTTCCCGGATCGGTAAAGATTGCGTCGCCTGCGGCTCTTGCGTTCCGATCTGCCCGAAAGGGGCGATCCAGATGAAATGGGGCATTACTGCCTATGTGGATAGGGAAAAATGTGTCGGCTGTGGCAAATGCGCAAAGGTATGTCCCGCGGCAGTCATCGATATGGTGGAAAGGAGTGCTGCACAATGAAGAATAGAAAGAAAAAGAAGTGGTCGGACTTTCTTTGGATTGCTGAGCTTGGCTACTTGTGCTTAGGGTTTTTTAATATTCTGTTCGCCTGGCTGGGTATGCTGTTTTTCTGCATCCCTCTATTCATCGCTATCTTTGGCGGCAGCAAAGCATACTGCAACCGCTACTGCGGACGAGGCCAGCTTTTCGGCCTACTGGGAGAAAAGCTGAAATTATCTCGGAATGCCGTGCCGCCTAAATTTCTGCGCAGTTCATGGTTCCGCTATGGTTTTCTGGCTTTCTTTATGGTCATGTTCGGCTTGATGCTGTTCAGTACTTATCGTGTATTTACCGGCGCGCCACTTTCGCAGACGGTAACGCTTTTGTGGGTATTTAAGCTTCCATGGCAGTGGGCAGACGTGAGCTTTGTGGCCCCGTGGATTGGACAATTTGCTTTTGGCTTTTTCGGCGTCATGCTTACTTCTACCGTTTTAGGGTTTGTGACAATGGTATTGTTCCGGCCCCGTTCGTGGTGCGTGTACTGCCCGATGGGAACGATGACGCAGGGAATTTGCAAATTAAGGAATGGAAAGAAGGTAAAAGAGCTTGGAAGAACGGGCCAAGAAAATAGCGGAGCTGCTGAAGCTGCTGGCGAATGAACACCGGCTTCTGATTTTATGTGCGCTACTTCAAGGGAGACTTACTGTCGGAGGAATCCATCAATACACGCCTAACATTACAGCCTCTGCCCTGTCGCAGCATCTGAACCAGATGAAAACAGCTGGCATCCTCGATTCGGAAAAGCAGGGGATGAACGTGTTTTACTGGATTGAGGATGAACGAGTCATTGCGCTAATCGAAGCCATTAAAAAGGAATATTGCTAAAATGAAGGAGAGTAAAACGATATGAGAATCACAGTCAACCCGAAAAAATGTCCGCAAAACCACCGTTGTCCGTCCATAGCAGTCTGTCCTAAAGGCGCTATTTCGCAGAAGGACATTTACTCCCTGCCGGAGATCGATGAAGAAAAATGTATTGTCTGCGGTAAATGCATGAAGTTCTGTCCCAAAGGCGCGTTTGAAAAAGTCTAACCATATATGTCGAAGGCGTATGATATCAATTTCCAGCAGTAATTTCTTGATAGTATCTAATAAAATGATCATCTGAAATTTTTCTTGGGGTGTCCTATAGCATCTCATTGGTCAGATTGGCACAGGCGTTCAAATCCTTCCCTTTGACGTTTTCGCTTCTGAATTACCTTATGCTCGGCTTGGGCGGTATAGATATGAATCATCATATCAGAAATTATCGTCAAGAGCTATTTTGCCATATCATCGGTCATAGATGACACATCAATGAGCGTGGTGGGAATTTCAAGAATCATGACTCGAATACCTTTTCTTTCAGATTCGATCAGAATCATAGCATGCTCATCCTTGAAAGTTAATATATACTTTCGGGATATCCTAAAAATATTTTTTGCGGTTTTTGGGATGCGAAATCTTTAAAATTTTAGACGTATCATATACTATGGTTTTTGGGAAAATCAAAATTAGAAAATGCATACGATTTAACTGTTGACAAAACCATAGCGGGTGTGTATATTTAAATCAGAAGTTCATCCTATAGGATCTAATCTATGAAAGCGAGGTATAGACCCATGGACAGAGTGGAAAGGTGTACGGAATTGAAAAAATGCTTTTAAAGCGTTTGGCGTAAAATCATTCAGAAAATGCAGATTGAAAACTAAAAAACAAAGGAGATCATGCTATGAGAAAGAACGCAAAAAGGATTCTTGCCTTAGGGTTATCGTTGGTTATGATTTTGGATCGGTGTTGACAGTGAATGCCGCAACATCGATTCAACATGGTGAGTACGGTGGTGACGCGTATTCAGCTGCACTGACATTGGTATCGTACAGCCATGTTTCGGCGTCTCTATCTTGTACTCCGGAGAGTCCGAGTGACGTCTATTCTGTGAGAGTCGATGGATTAGCCAGGAATAACTTTGATGGATATGATTACGTTGTACAGGCGTATGGAAATAATAGTTGTTACAGACAACTATCAGGAGATTACGAAAACATACGGTGTGGTTACTATATTGGAATTACTCAAGTAGAGTATATGGAATTATATGCTTAAAAAAATATTCGCTACATTCATGTCTTTTATGATAATATGCTGTTCGTGCGCACAGAAGGGCCAAACAGATGTGGTATTTGATGATGTGCAATCAGAATACGCAACATCTAATGGAAGTCTTTGTAAGGAAGGAAACGTCTATTATGCAACTGCAAATAAAAGATTGTTTTATTACGATGAGGCAACAAAAACTTCTGGTTTATTATGTGGACGAGCAGACTGCAATCATGAAGATATGAGTTGTGATGCATATATCGATCCTTCCGGAGCGGGCATACAAATCTATCAGGAAAAGATATATTGGATTGAAAATCTTTCTTTTTTATGCAGAATGGATCTGGATGGCCGGAATCATGAACAAGTACAGTTATTGACACGACCGGATAATCATCCACTGATGGCGGGCCTCAATCCACGCTTTAGTATTTATGGAGATCATCTATACGTTAGTGTGGTAAAGGAGAAGGTCAATGCGGGTAAAGCCGAGAATGAAGTCTCGGTATACCAGTATAACATGGCGGATTTGGATGCCGAGGCTCGTGAAGTATTTCGAAAAAATTATCCGGGAGGTCAGGAGTGTAATTATCATTGTAGATTTTATCAGAATATGATTTATATCATGGTGGACTATGGTGGTGTAGGAAATGATGGCCAATTTGAAGGAGATCTGTATCAATATGATTTGAAAAAAGAATCTTTAGAGCAGCTCTGGGCCGGCAGTCTACATGGATATGTCTTTAATGTGGTTGTGAATGAAGAGGGAGTGCATGTTTTAGCAAACAAGGGAATTTATGAGGGAGAAACTAGGCGAACCAGTTCAAGAGTTTATACCTATGGGTTTGAAGAGCAAAATATGCAAATCTCAGAAGTTGTAGACATTCCGCAAGAAGAGGGGTTCCTTGGAACCGGTTTCGAAAACGGGTATTTCATGTTTCTTCCTGGTGCGTTGATGGAATCTCCGTATCGAATATACGATTGGGACGGGAATTTGCTTCGCGAGGGAAAAGTTTCTGGCAATTTCTTGTACTGTATCGGATGTGATGATACAGGTTGGTTGTTTAAACAGGATGATGATTCGAATTACCCGATATGGAGTTATAAGGTAATACGAATTCCATTGGATCCGGAAGAAGAGGAAGAAATTCTTATTCGATACTCAGTTTCTATGATATAAATAACGTATAAAATAACACTTCACATTGTATTGCGGAGTGTTATTTTATACGTATCATTTTAGCATGCAGCACTTGCCGTCCTTCTTCCCAGACCTCCGTATAATTGCAGGTGGAAAGCGTCATAAGTAGGGAATGCAGCGCATATATAAGCCATAAAACAAAGGAACCGCCCATCCGGGCGGTTCCTTGCGGAATGGAGATGATGGGAATCGAACCCATGTCCGAAGATCCATCCATCCAGAGCGCTACCATCATAGCCGACAGATTAGATTTCCCGCCACATGCGCCCATCGGCAGGCTCATATGGCAGTAGCTTCATCCTATTATCTTTTTTCCTCGCAAAGCTTTGAGAAAAAAGTGGCCCAACCTTCATCGATGCCCTGACTGCAGGCGTGGGAACCGGCAGCAGAACATGCCGCTTAATTAAGCAGCGTACGCAAATGCGTAATTATTGCTATCTTCGTTAGCGTTTATATTTAGGTTCAGGTTGTTGACGCAGGCCCGAAGCTGCGGATGGCTCTCTAAATCTCAACGATCCCCGTCGAAACCTTGACATCCCCAGATCTCGATGTGAAAACATCGCATGGTGGGTCAAGAGCTCGCTAACATCTTTATTATATGCGAGGCGAGGGAAAAAGTCAAGGATTCAGCTTGATTTTTTTGCCGCAGAATGGTATGATCAAGGTATTCAAATCAAAGAAAGGCGGGGTAACATGAACGAAGTATTGAACAACATTCGGACAAGACGCAGCGTCCGCAGTTTTATGGAAAAGCGGATTCCTCAGGAAGCGGTGGAGGCGATTGTCGAGGCGGCTACGTATGCTCCGAGCGCCATGAACCGGCAGAGCTGGCACTTCACGGTGGTGCACAACCGAGAAAAGATACAGAAGCTGGCAGAGGCAATTGGTCAGCAGATTGGCCGGGAAGGCTATGACTTCTATAAGCCGGACATGCTGATTCTGGTGGAAGCAGATCGTGAGAATCAAAATGGACAGTTGGACAGCGGCTGCGCCATGGAAAATATCATGTTGGCGGCACATTCTCTGGGAGTGGGATCCGTATGGGTGAATCAGGCCAAGGGAATCTGTGATGAGCCCGGCGTGCGTAAGGTGCTTGATGAGTTTGGCGTTCCGGCGACGCATGTGATCTGGGGTATTGCCGCGTTGGGATATGCGGTGGAACAGCCGGACGAGAAGCCCCGCGCGGAGGGTACGGTCAATTACGTGGAGTAACTCCTATGGCAGAAGAGTTAGAGGTGTATGAACAAGCATCCCAGGCGATGCGAGAATTGCTGGATCGCTCGAAAATTTGCCCGGGTGAAATTGTTGTGGTAGGCTGCTCTACCAGCGAAGTGTTAGGCCATCAGATCGGAACAACTTCCAGTATGGAGGTTGCGGGAGCGTTGTACAACGCCATTGCTTCGCAGGTCCGGGAACGAGGCTGCTATCTGGCGGCGCAGTGTTGTGAGCATCTGAACAGGGCGCTGATTCTCGAAGAGGAAGCAGCCAGACGATATGGGTATGATCCGGTATGGGTGGTTCCGCAGCCTAAGGCGGGCGGGTCTTTTGCCACGACAGCGTGGCAAAAAATGCAGCATCCCGTGGCAGTGGAGCATATCCGAGCCGCCTGCGGACTGGATATTGGCGGCACCTTGATCGGAATGCATTTGCGGGAAGTGGCAGTGCCGTTGCGATTGTCGATACAGAACATCGGGAGTGCGCCGATCCTCTGTGCGTATACCCGGCCCAAGTATATTGGCGGGCCCAGAGCCTGCTATGAAGAATGAAATAGGTCCCCCCTCATATCATCCTTTTTCAGAGAAGGAGTGTATGAGGGGGGACTTGATCTAAGAAAAGATAGATTAACTCTGCAAATTTTCAAATAGGGTTACGCCTTTACGAATCAGATACAGGTAGGCAAGAACGCATCCAATGATACAGAGCAGGAGACATAGATAGGCATAAGCCATTAAAGGAAGAAAGCGCAGTACAAAGATATAAAGCAATACAGGGACAACCAGAATGCCCATACCCCCGAACATCGTCAGCATGACACTGCCGCTCTGTTTCACGCAGGTTGTCTCATTGATCCAATCAAATTTTGGCATGTGCAGATTGATGATTAACCCCAGCAATGCGATGAGAACTGTCATGGCACTGGAAAAGAGCAGTGCCAGAAGTGTGCTGAGAAGAGAGGCATGCAGCACGATGCAGCCCACCAAGGTAGAAATCAGAAGAAACGGAATACAGACGATACAGTGCAGCGCTACTTTAGCCAGTAAAATCTTCTGGGAAGGAATGGGCAGCGAGCGCAGCAGCCATAATCGGTTTCCTTCCAAAGAAATGGAAGGCGCCGTGATGATATTGGTAGAAGCGCAGAAA
Organism: uncultured Clostridia bacterium; assembly: GCA_937892735.1. Classification (GTDB taxonomy): domain Bacteria; phylum Bacillota; class Clostridia; order Lachnospirales; family Bianqueaceae; genus Faecimorpha. The sequence goes on from CALBGL010000015.1 coordinate 9,899, forward strand.
ATCATTGCGATGGCGATGAGAATTCCCGCGGAATCGGCGGCCGAAGGGCCGATCAGAGAAAACAACGGCAAAAGAGAATCCTGTTGTGTGATGAGAAAGATAGGTACCAGGATGGCAAATATAACGCCAACTAGGGAGTTCATCATATACATGGGCAGGGAAAGGAAGAAGCGCAGTTCTCTGGAAATGAGCGCACGCATGGGGGTATTGACCCGAAGCTGTTTGCGGCGGTATGCAATTTTCCTCTGTCCTTTTTGGGTAGTTGTAATCCGGATAAAGAAATGTGACAGAAGCCAGTATACGGGGATGATGGGAACTAGACAGAAAAGGGAGAACCATAGGAAGGATAAGAGGTTTCCGTTAGCGATCGCATCTCCCATATAATAGAATGGGGGCAGAGCGTTCCGTATAGCTTCCGCGATCTCGGCGCCGTTTTCCAGTAAAGAGTTCAGATAATCAGAGATATTCTGGAAGAAATAGAAATAGGCCAGAAAGAAGACCAGCATCAGGATCACCTGGATGATATTCTTATGACGAAGCCGGGAACTGATCATGGCCAGAAGCCATCCACATAGACAGCTGAGGGATAAAGTCAGAAGAGGCAGGATCAGGTAGGAGACGACAAGGAGAAGGACTCCCGTGATCGTACTATAGCCAGATACCATGTAGACGAACAGGGCAGGAGCGAAGATCAATGCCTCATAGACATAATTCAAGATCAACAGCAGAAGCATGCGAGAAAGTAAAATATAATAAGAAGGAATGGGCATAGACAGCAGAAGTTCATTGTCTGTCGCATCAAAGAGTTGGCTTTGTGTCACAAAAATGCTGCCGATGAAGGAAAAGAAGAAGGCTGCGAGTCCTGCGAAAGCAAAGTAAAACCAGCTCATTTCGGAAGAGAGCATGGGCGTAAAGGCAAAGAACAGCGCGCCAAACACAAAGAGCAGCACAGCGATCACATAGAGCCAGAGAATGCCGAAAAGGACTTTCTTTCCGGTAGACATGGTCGTTTCGGTTTTTTTCGTGCGAAACATGGAACTGAACAGTGATGCAAAACGTATACGAATCAGTGCTTTAAGCATGGTCGTCCTCCAATTCCAAAAAGACGTCTTCCAATGAAGAGTCTCCTTTTACATCTTCCATATTGCCACTGCGAAGAAGGCGTCCCTGTTTGATGATAGCGACTTTATCACAGAGTTTCTCGGCCACTTCCAGAACATGGGTGGAGAAAAAGATAGAGCCTCCTTTTTGACAGATTTCTCGCATAAGATCTTTCAACAGATGACTGGCAGTAGGATCGAGTCCGACAAAGGGTTCGTCCATGATCAGCAGACGTGGTTCATGGATGAGCGCGGAAATGATAGCCAGCTTCTGCCGCATGCCATGGGAATAGGCGCTGATGGGCTGTGCCAGGTCGCTGGTGAGTTCAAACAGGTCTGCATAGTGATGTATGCGCTCTTCACGCTGATCCTTGGGAATGTCATATATGTCGGAAATAAAGTTCAGATATTTAATACCGGATAGAAAGGTATACAGATCCGGATTATCGGGAATGTAAGCCAGGGATTGCTTACATATTAGAGGCTCTTTCTCGATGGAGTGACCGTTAATCAAGATCTGGCCGGAGTCAAAATGCAGTAAGCCACATACGGCTTTGAGCGTAGTGGTTTTTCCGGCGCCATTATGGCCGATGAAGGCGTAGATTTCGCCAGGTTGAATTTCTAAAGAGAGGTCGTCTACTGCCTTTTTGGAATCATAACTCTTGGTCAAGTGTTGAATCGATAACATAAGTAATATCCTCCTTTCAGGATTTACGTGGATATTATAATGGTTTGACAGAGTCTTGTCAATTCGTATGACTTGAGTGGGAAAAAATGACCACTCAGATATAAAATAGTAGTTGCAGGCAATGGGACTTTGCGCTATAATAAGGATGGATTTTCCTTGGAAAAAATGCGGATTCAGAAAGGAGCCATGTTATGACCGGAAGGGAGAAGAGGGAGTTTCGCAGCAGAATACGAGAATTGATGCAGAATCATGAAGTGCAAAAGATGCACGAGTTCTCTCAGCATGGAAGAACCAGTACCCTGGATCATAGTATCCGGGTGGCAAAACTGAGTTTCTGGATGAGCAGGCGGATTCCAGTTCGTTTTCGTACGCAAAGCCTGATCCGGGGCGCGATGCTGCATGACTTTTACCTGTATGACTGGCATAAGCCAGAGGAAGCACAGCCCTTTCATGGTTTCCGGCATCCTGCTACGGCTCTGCGCAATGCGCGGAAGCATTTTGCATTGAATAAGGTAGAGGAAAATGTAATTATCAGCCATATGTGGCCACTGACGCTGCGAACAGTGCCTAGATGCAGAGAGGCTGCGCTTGTATGCTTAGCAGACAAGATTTGTTCGTTGCATGAAACAGTGGTGGGATGGAAGAATAATCATCATCATTTGGTTAGATAATATGAAATCATGATAGAAGTTCGGGTAAGAGCCCGGGAAAGGAGAAACAAATGGATAAGTATGTTTGCGTTGTTTGCGGATATGTGTATGATCCGGAACAGGGAGATCCAGACAGCGGAATTGAACCCGGTACAGCCTTCGAAGACATTCCGGAGGATTGGGTTTGCCCGTTGTGCGGTGTCGGCAAGGACAATTTTGAGAAGGTAGAGGAATAAAAAGGGGCCGTTGCAGAGTTACCTGCGAACTGATAAGGATGTATTTAAATAGGGTATTATTTATCAGACAATGTGTCATTGCAAAGGCCAAGGGTTACCGAGAAAGGCAGAAATGCTTTTCTCGGTTCTCTTTTTTTAAATCGCATATTGGATTTTGCTGAATCTTATAAGTACAATGATTTGATATTACCGGATAATAAACAATCGAAACTTTGGTGGAGCGCAATCCGGTTTTTTTCTTTTTGAGTGCTGTGATTACAGCATGGTCAAAATCTGTTTAGGATACAAAACCAGTCACGCAAAAGAGCTGGGGGAAAGCCCGACTCTAGGTTTAGATTTTTTTCAGTGACTCAAAGCGGTCAATCAGCCAGAGAGTCATCTTCTTGTTAGTTTCAAATAGTTCTGCATACTTATCCTGCCCGACAAACCATGTCACGCAGACAAACTGATTGGCAAGGATCATGTACGGAATGGCCTTGCGTTCCGCGTCCGTCAGATGGGCAACGCTGTCGTAGCCGCAGATAATATTACGATAAATCTCCAACCACAGATCGTTTTCACTGCCAAAAGTCTCAGACAGCACCGCTGTTGCCGCGTAGCAGGGATCGTAGATCCGGGCATTGCGTTCTGCCAGGTCAAAATCGATGAATCCCCACTGATCTTCGCTGCAAATCATGTTGCCTGGATTGGGGTCTCGGTGAATGATCTGTCGGCGCAGCTGGGGATATAGGCTTGAGAAGGCATTCAGATATTCGCTGCAGAAATCATTGGTCAAGCCAAGAGCCTGTTTTGCTCCTGGAAGAGCCCATCTTCTGACAGTTGCCAGGAGATCTGCTTCATTGACACAATCTTCGATCTTACGCAGTGCCAGATGGAATTGACCGATAATCTCGCCCACGAACCGGGCATCACTGATACTCAGACTGTGGGGAACTATCTGTGTTCCCGGCAATCGCCTGGTAACATAGAAGTACAGTTCGCCGTCTTGGATATATTCTTGCCCATCGACGGTCGTTATCGGAGTGGCAACCAGCAGTCCAAGGTTTTTGATAGCCTTAGACACCTCGATATGGTTCCTCAGTTTCCCTAGATTGGCGGTATACTTCAGGACATAGTTCTTGCCCACATAGCAGGCATTGTCGTTCTTGTTTCCGGTTCCGGCATAGTAGATATCGGTAATGGTTTCTCTGTCCAGATTCCAATGTTTCAGAATTTGGGCGGCTTTTTTATGTGTTATGGTCATATGTTCCTCCTTGATCAGATTGATCCTGTAAGGTCGCTTGGCCCGGCAGGATTTCAAAAACTGGGAGGGTGTGCTGCCCAATTCTCGGTAGAAAGCTTTGTAGAATCCAGCATAGGTATCGAAGCCATATAAAAGCGCCGCATCGGTCTTGCTGCTGCCCTGCTTTATGGCATAGATACCGTAGAGTAGCCTGCGCCGCAGAATGTATTGCATCACGGGCATTCCCGTGGCTTGCTGAAATAGCCGATAATAATGAAACAGCGAAAAACCTGCCGTTTTCGCCAGTTCAACAGCGGCGATCTCAGAACGAAGATTTTCTTCGATGTAATCAAGGCTCTTCTGAATGATGGCCCGATTGTCCATATCATCCCCTCCTTTCCAATAAACTTGTAGCTACGCATGAATCATAACACAGACCTAACGAGAAAACATTTCCGGTTTTGCGGTATTTTCCGCAGACACTCGTAATCGGCTTCGGTGGTAGTTCCCGTTGACTGGCGTCCTTCCTCACGCAGGGTATAATGTATCTGCTTATAATTCTTTTTCACAAATTGATCATACGCCAGCAGCCGACTCTTTCACAGAGTCGGCTGCCTTTATTTCTCTTTTTTTAAGAAGGCTTCGTGAGACAGTGTCTTTAAACCATGTAAAATACTTTCCTGTGCGCCCGCTACATTTTACAGCAGCTCTTTTTGAAGACTTAAGATTTGATAAAACCGGTGACGGTGACAAGGGCGACGGGCGTATCTAGATCGTCAAAGAGATGAATCAGGTAGGTGCAGGTGCTGCGGCCTTGCTTTTCGCAACGGGCCTCCGCAATGAGTTTTGTACCTTTAGCGACGCCCAGGAAAGAGATCTGACTGGATAAGGAAACCGTAGGGGGCTGATCCGCGTTACTGGCTACTGCAAACGCAAAATCTGCCAACGTGAAAATGGCGCCACCCATCACGGTGCCAACTGCATTCAGGTGCTTGGGCTCAATAGTAAAACTACAACGGGCGTATCCGCTTTTTACTTCTTCTATTTGCGCGCCCAAGATTTTGGTCGCAAAACAGTCGGAAAAGAAATGTGTCTTGATTGATTCAATATCCATGAGATAACCCCCTTTCTGTCATTGGATCCAGGTCGTGGTTCCATTGCTGCAGCATAGAAAACTGTCAAACCACGCCTATTATACCACATCTCCCTACAGTCATACAATATAGGGAACTTAAATTTTTTCGTGTTTTGCTAAAAAAAGCCCCCTTCACGGTAAAATCTTTTGACAAATACTAGGATCTATGAGATAATAATAGAAATACCGAAGGAAGACAAAGGATTCTTTCTTCAGAATTAAGGAGAGGAAGTGCGCAGGTGTTTTTCCAGAAGGATATCGAGACGATGCCCCGTAAGGAGCTTTTGGAATTACAGCTTCAAAAGCTGAAAGCGACTGTAGCATACTGCTATCATCATACAGCTTTCTATCGCGAACGATTAGATCAAGCAGGAGTGGGAGATGGGAGCAAGATTAAGCAGTTATCAGATATACAATATATTCCATATACGACGAAAGATGATTTTAGGGATCATTATCCCTTTGGCCTGATGGCAGTTCCCATGAATCAGATTGTGAGGATTCATGCCTCTTCTGGGACAACTGGCAAGCCTACGGTAGGCGTTTATACGCGAGAGGATCTGGATATATGGTCCGATTGCGTAGCCCGTGTTGCGGTGGCTGGTGGCGTGACGGCAGATGATATCGTACAGATCAGCTTCGGTTACGGACTTTTTACCGGAGCGTTAGGGCTGCATTATGGTTTGGAAAAGATCGGGGCCACCGTCATACCCGCTTCGTCTGGAAATACGGAAAAGCAGATGATGATGTTTCGAGATTTTGGAGTGACGGGCTTGGTAGCGACGCCTTCATATGCGCTATATTTGAGTGAAGCGGTAAAAGAAGCGGGGCACCCGCTGTCAGAATACAAGCTGCGGCTGGGGATCCTGGGCTCGGAGCCCTGTACGCCACAGATGCGGAACCAGATCGAGGACAATCTGCATATCTACGTTTCTGATAACTATGGGATGACGGAATTGGGGGGTCCTGGCGTAGCGGGGGATTGCCCGGAACGTCAGGGGATGCACATCGCAGAAGATCATTTTCTGCCGGAAATCATTGATCCAGAGACGGGAGAACGTCTGGGAGAAGGCGAACAGGGAGAGCTGGTTGTGACTACACTGAGCAAAGTGGGAATGCCGGTATTGCGGTATCGTACAAAGGATATCACCTCGCTTACATATGAACCCTGCCCATGTGGCCGTACACATGTCCGTATGTCAAAGACGGCAGGCCGTACGGACGATATGCTGATTATTAAGGGGGTCAATGTATTCCCCACGCAGATTGAGAGTGTCCTGATCGGCACACCGCATATTGGACCGCATTATCGACTGATTGTGCGCCGAAAGAACTACCGAGACACATTGGAGATTCAAGTCGAACTGATCAATGCGGATTTGCTGGATCGATATCGAGAGTTGGAGGCGTTACAGCACAGCCTGCATGATCGGCTGAAGAGCGTGTTGGGGTTGGAAGCGAAAGTGACACTGGTACAGCCTAAAACATTAGAAAGATTTCAGGGAAAGGCCAAGCGGATTTTGGATCTGCGCAACCAACCTGAGGAAGAGTAAGGAGGAAAGAGCGTTGAAAAAGATCATGTTGGGCAATGAAGCTGTTGCCCGCGGATTATATGAGGCGGGCGTCCGGGTGGTGTCCAGTTATCCGGGAACCCCCAGCACGGAGATTACGGAGGCGGCCACGCAATATGAGGATATATATTGTGAGTGGGCGCCGAATGAGAAGGTGGCGACAGAGACCGCGATTGGAGCCTGTATCGCGGGCAGCCGCGCGTTCAGCGGCATGAAGCATGTAGGGTTGAATGTGGCGGCGGATCCGCTGTATACGGCCTCTTATACGGGGGTCAACGCCGGTCTAGTGATTGGTGTAGCCGATGATCCGGGAATGCATTCTTCGCAGAATGAGCAGGACTCGCGGCATCATGCGATTGCGGCGAAGCTGGCGATGCTGGAGCCGGCAGATTCGACAGAATGTCTGGAATTTACGAAGTTAGCGTATACGCTCTCTGAGGAGTTTGATACGCCGGTGATGCTGCGTCTGACGACACGAATCGCGCATTCCAGAAGCCTAGTAGAAGAGCATGAGCCACAGGAAATTTCGGAGCGAGAGTTTGATAAAAATCCGCAGAAATATGTAATGATGCCGGCGATGGCCATCAAAAGACACGCGGTCATTGAGGAACGCCAGCGCAAGCTACAGGAATACGCGGAGACAACACCGATCAACCAGGTGGAAGACCATGGCGCGAAAATTGGTGTTATCGCGGCGGGAATCTGTTATCAATACGCGAGAGAAGCGCTGGGAGAAGGCGCGAATTACTTGAAGCTGGGCATGGTGAATCCGTTGCCCGTGGAGTTGATCCGTGATTTCGCCAAGCGTTGTGAAAAGGTCTATGTGATAGAAGAGCTGGATAGTGTGATTGAGGATCATTGCCGTAAGATCGGCGTATCTGTTATAGGAAAAGAATGTTTTACGCTGTTAGGCGAGTATTCTCAGAATATGATCCGGGAGAAGATTTTGGGAGTTCGACCGGAAGTCATGCAGACGGATTTAGAGATTCCAGGACGTCCGCCAGTTCTTTGCGCGGGATGTCCTCATCGTGGCATGTTCTACTTGCTGAAAAAACTAAAGTGTAACGTGAGCGGAGATATTGGCTGTTATACGCTGGGGGCCCTGGCTCCGCTGTCTTCGATCGATACCAGCATCTGTATGGGGGCGTCGGTTTCAGCTCTGCATGGGATGGTGAAGGCAAAAGGAAAGGAATTTGCCAAGAAGTCCGTAGCAGTTATTGGGGATTCTACCTTTATTCATTCGGGGATTACAGGTATGATCAATATGGCCTATAATCAAGGATATGGTACCATTATCGTACTGGATAACTCGATTACGGGGATGACGGGACATCAGAATAATCCGGCAAATGGTTTGACGATCAAGGGGGATCCTACGATTGCTGTGAATCTGGAGGCTTTGGCAAAGGCCTGTGGGTTCCAACGCGTGCGGGTTGTGGATCCGTATGATCTAAAGGATACAGAACAGGTGCTGAAAGAGGAGCTGGCAGCAGAAGAGCCTTCTTTGGTGATCTCTCGCAGACCCTGCATGCTTCTTAAGACCGTCAAGCATCGTCCGCCGCTGGCAGTGGATCCGCAAAAGTGTATTGGGTGTAAGAGCTGCATGCGGGTGGGATGCCCGGCCATCAGTATTCGAGATGGAAAAGCAGTGATTGATTTTACGCAATGTATGGGATGTAGTTTCTGTAAGCAGCTTTGTCCTAAGGATGCCATCGGTGTGAAAGGAGGTGCCCAGGCATGAAATCGCTGAATGTGATGATTGTTGGCGTTGGCGGCCAGGGAACACTTCTGGCCAGCCGTGTTCTGGGAGCGGCCATGCAGGCCGCGGGTCAGGATGTCAAAGTCAGTGAGGTGCATGGTATGAGCCAGCGCGGAGGCTCGGTCGTGACTTATGTGCGCGCGGGAGAAAAAGTGTATTCCCCCATTATCAATCCAGGAGAGGCGGATTTGATCCTGGCTTTTGAACAGTTGGAAGCGGCCAGATGGCTTCCTTATTTGAAAAAAGAAGGAATGTTGATCGTGAATACGCAGAAGATGGATCCCATGCCGGTGGTCACAGGGGCAGCCAGATATCCGGAAGGAGTCTTGGAAGCGATTCAGAAAGCGGGTGCACGGCTGCAGGCAGTAGATGCATTGAAATTGGCAATGGAAGCAGGATCCGTCAAGGCGGTAAATATCGTTTTGATTGGGGTCATGGCCAGACAGACCGATATCCCGAAGGAAGTATGGCAGGAAGCGGTACGCACTACAGTACCAGAGAGATTCGCTGAACTCAATCTAAAGGCTTTTGAGGCCGGATATACAGCATGATAAAAGGGACGGGGAGGCCAACGATGGAAAGAGAAGAACTGTATTTTCAACCGGAGATAGAATGTGCGGAGCCGGAGGTGCTGCGCGAAATTCAATCGGAGCGTCTGCGCAGCATGGTAGCGCGGTGTTATCATCATGTTCCCTTTTATCGCCGCAAGCTGGATGAGATGGGGATCCGGCCAGAAGACATTCAGAGTATTGATGATATCGTAAAACTGCCGTTTACGTATAAGACAGATCTGAGAGATCATTTTCCGTATGGCCTGGTTGCAGTACCCAAGGAAGAAGTGGTGCGTGTACATGCCTCTTCAGGAACCACGGGGAAACAGACTGTGGTGGCCTATACGCAGCATGATATTGATGTGTGGGCGAATGGCGCGGCGCGTGCATTGACCGCCGCCGGATGTACCAAGAGTGATTATGTCCATATCTCTTATGGATACGGCCTATTTACGGGAGGATTAGGCTTGCATTATGGCGCGGAGAAGCTGGGAGCCGCGGCGATTCCTGTATCTTCGGGGAATACGAAGAGGCAGGTGCAGATTTTGCAGGATTTTGGAAGCAACTTCCTTTGTTGTACACCCTCCTATGCGGCTTATATCGGCGAGACTTGCCGAGAGATGGGAGTGGACACTACCAAGATTCCGTTGCGGGCCGGATTGTTCGGCGCGGAGGCATGGAGCGAAGGGATGCGCGAAAACATTGAGAGGCTTCTTAACATTGACGCGTATGATATCTATGGATTGTCGGAGATCGCGGGGCCGGGAGTCGCTTATGAGTGCAGAGAGAAACAAGGACTGCATGTGTGTGAAGACTATTTTTATCCGGAGATCATAGATCCGGATACGGGGAAGGTGCTTCCCGACGGGGAGTATGGAGAGCTTGTCTTTACTTGTATTGGGAAAGAGGCGCTTCCGCTGATTCGCTATAGGACGAAGGATATCAGCGCGCTGGTGAGAGAAAAGTGCGCGTGTGGAAGAACCGTCGTACGGCTTAAGAAACTTAAAGGACGTACAGACGATATGTTGATTATTCGGGGTGTCAATGTATTCCCCTCTCAGGTGGAATATGTATTGACGGAGATGGGACTGGAACCAAACTATCTGATTGTTGTTGATCGGGTAGGGGTATTGGATACCATGGAAGTGCAAGTAGAGATGACCCCTAAGATGTTCTCGGATTCAGTGAAAGATATCGAGTCATATGAGAGGCGTCTGGCTGCGGCGATGCAGTCAACGCTTAACATTGCTGCCAATGTGAAGCTGGTGGCTCCGAAATCGCTCAGTCGTTCGGAGGGGAAGGCGCAGCGTGTTATTGATCGAAGAAAGATTTGAGGAGAAGGAGGAAAAAAAGATGAGCGTTCAGCAGTTATCCGTATTTGTGGAGAATAAACGTGGCGGCCTGGCCGAAGTAACGCATGCCTTGGCGCAAAACCATATCAATATTCTGGCCTTGTCCATCGCGGATACGACGGATTATGGTGTTTTGCGGATGATCGTAGATCGACCGGAAGAGGCCGCAGAGCTATTGAAGGTGCAGAACGCGGCAGTGACTTTAACAGATGTATTGGCGGTAAAGATGCCAAACCATCCTGGTGGTTTAGATGGAGCTGTGCAGGCGTTATCTGCGGAGAATATCAGTATAGAATATATGTATGCTTTTGTATGTCCTTTGCCGGAAGAAGCCTGTATGGTTTTTCGGGTAGAGGAACGAGACAGGGCAGGAAAGGTGTTGGAGGACGCAGGCTATACCCAGCTTGTAACCAGTGATTTATATGAGCGAAAATAGACAAACTTCATTTCAGATTATTTCAGATGGCGCGTGTGATATCGGATTGGAAACCGCGAGACAGCATCAGATTGAAATCGTTCCATTCTATGTGACCTTTGATGGACAGCAGTATGTCAAAGAGGAAAAGGAGATGAAAGTGCGGGATATTTATCAGAAAATGAAAGATATGCCGGGAACATTTCCGAAAACCTCATTGCCTACGGTGATGGACTATGTCGAGGTTTTTCGGCCGTATGTGGAGAAGGGCATACCGATCCTGTGTATCTGTCTTAGTGCGAAATTCACGGGATCCTATAATTCCGCGCAGTTAGCAAAAGAAGAATTGCACGGACAGTATGCGCATGCGGAGATTGAAGTCATTGATTCTACGCTGGCCACGGTTTTGCAGGGAAGCTTTGTGCTGGAAGCCGCGCGTATGCGCGATCAGGGGATGCTGCTTCAAGAGGCGGTACATCTTCTGGAACGATTGAAGAAAACGGGGCGTATCTTTTTCACAATTGATACGATGGAGTATCTAGCGCATGGAGGCCGAGCCGGAAAAGTGCTGAGCACGATTGGAGCGAAGCTGCCGTTTAAACCGATGATTGTGATGAAAGAGGGAGAGCTGTTTCCGTCAGGTGTCAGCCGCTCCAGAAAGCATGCGCTGCGAAAGGTCATTCAGATGATGGATACTTTCTGTACGGAAAATCATGTGCGGACGGAAGAGTATCGTGTCATGACGGGATTCGGGTATGACCAGCAGGAATGTGAGGAGTTTTCTAAGGAACTGGAACAGAGGATCGGAATCGTTCCAGAAATGATGCAAATCGGCGCTACGATTGGCGTACACACGGGTCCGGATCCGATCGGGACGGGTCTCATTCGAAAGTTTGAAACGATTTAAACGCAAATAGATACAGAAAAAGGACTTTCTGGCGAAGAAATTGGCTGAGAAAGTCCTTTTTCATAGATTCCTGATTTTACGACATTTCTTTGCCCTTCTTGGACCTGCGCGGTCTGGAAAAGAAGAAACTGGGAAGGAAACGCCGCAGAAAATATCCCCAAAATCCCAGAACTTTACGCAAATGTGCTTCGATGATCTGATGGCTATGCGCCATTTGTTCGATTTCGGCTTGTCTGGGGGTATAATCACCAAAACGGAGTCGATTCATCACCTGACTGATCGAGGCTATGGAGAGGCCGAGCTCTGTGGGCAGCACACGATCCGCTTGCTTACCCAGAGACAACATCGTATCTTCATTGTGAATTTGAAGCCCGAAGAGAGCGAGTTGACGCAGAAGATCATGGTAATAGTATTCTGCGGCATCTTCTGGGTGAGGAGTATGCTTCGTGACATATTCCAAGGTATATTTTCGCGTGAAATAGGTCATGCCATAGTATAGGAATACGGTGAAAAACGCGAGAGGAATCAGTACCCAGAGGAGCCCCAGCGGATTCCAGGAGTCAGGAGCCTCTTCTTCTGGTGGTGTCATGGGAGAGGACGGCGCTTCTTCCTCTGATTCTTCCATTATCGGAGAGGGTGTTTTGGAGGGAATAGATTCCGGTTCTTCGGGAATGGGCATGTTCAAAAGGAAAATGTCCTGGGAAAGAGCATCTAATGGCACCCATCCGATCTGGTGGAGATAAATCTCGGTCCATGCGTGTCCGGTCGCCTGTGTCGCCTGATATCCGTTTCCGTTTTCTTCCGGGATCATTCCATATCCGGTGACATATCGGGCGGGAATGCCTTCCAGACGGCACATCACTGTTAACGCGGAGGCGTAATATACGCAGTATCCCTGACGATCCTGCAGAAAGTAAGCCACAAAATCCTCTTCCGGGTCTGGCGTGCCAGGGGTCAGCGTGTACGTGCATTGTTCAGAAAGATAGTCTCGCAGCGCCATCGCTTTTGCATAGGGGGAATCCTGGTCTGAAACAATCTCATTACACAGGGCCTCCACCCATGAAGGAAGCGTGGATGGAATCTGCAGGCATAGAGAAGCGATTTCCTCATAGGCAGAATCGGTTTGGTCCGATACCATCTCTTCCAAAAGCAGCATATGTTCATCGAACCTGTCATCAGTATGATCCCAGATGTTGGCGCTTGCCTGATAGGAATAGCTATAGGCAGGCTGAAAGGAGAGATAGGTTTCTCCCTGCGTATTAAAGTATAGGTCTTGTTGTTGTGTGTTGACGCGGATATCACGAGCACGATATGGAAGAAACAGGGAACGATAGGCAGCGCTGCACCGGATGCGAGCATCCACTGTGATAGTCGTGGAATTGAGAAGGAAACGAATAGAAGAAGCATCCTGCGGCAGATCATACCCATAGGCGTCTGCGCGCTGCCCCTGCCAGAATAGGCTCTCTAGGCGGAAATTACCATAGGAATAGTCCGGTGTATCCTGCCAGGAAGAGCCGGTGTAATAATCCAGCGCTTCTCCGCGTAATAGGAAGGGAGAGTTGGTATCAATAGAGAAGACTACCTGATCGTCCAATTCCACATCGCCGCCCAATGTATCTCCCTGGGGCATCCATCCCATACTGCGCATGGAGGTAATCGGCCAGTCCGGCAGATCGCCCCAGTGATATTCGAAAAAGTCTTCGATATCATGCACGAGATTCTGAAAACCGCGGGAGGTCCACTGCTCGTCTTCAGAGGGGGCAAGCCAGAAACTGCCGATCAGGATGACAGGGAGAAATAGGAGCGCGAGAAATTGCGCGCGAATCCGGCCATTTGTACGGAGCAGACCACGAGGCAGACAAAGAATCAATGCGGCGCAGAGCAGAAAAAAGGGAATCCAGAGATCCTGTTCCTTGTGGAAGCCCTGAAACAGAAGCAGTCCTAAAGAAAGCAGGCAGAGAATCCATAAGGAAAAAAGCTTGCGTACAAGCAGCCAAAATAGCAGCACAACGGGAGTCAGAAGAAGAAGATAGGCCAGGTTGCGCCCCCATGCATGGGAATAGAGGGCATTTTCCGGCATGCCGGAAAAACACCAGGCGAAAAAACCCTGTAGAAAGGCGGCCAGGGATTCGCCCTGCCACCAGAAAATCAGGGCAGACAGCAATCCTATGCCCGCCAGTACGGCAAACGGAAGCAGGAGGCGAATCTCCAGAAGACTCCAGAACAGGAGCAGTCCCAATAGGAGCAGGAACTGATGCGCTAGACTTAGAGAATGGCCAAACAGGGGGAGCAGGATATAGGAAGCGCCCAGGGCAAAGAGCAGTATACAAAGAGCATCCAAACAATATAGGCGGAAGGCGCCGGATTTCATAGTACATCGCCTCCTAACTGATCGTGAAGAAAAGCGGCCGTTTCTGTTTCATAAAAAGAAGCGAGCTGGATTTGTTTTGCCAGTGGTGGGGCCGGATTCGGTAAAGGGCTCCCGATCCAATAGTGACAGGGAATAGGAATCGATTCCAGCAAGGTGATGCAAGCGGAATGGATCGCTGGGCTAAGAACATAGAGTTTCTGGACAGAGGAAGCATGGAGCAGGGCATGCAGTACCTCCGCGCTGGCTTCTTCTGCTTCCTGACGAAATGGCAGCATGGCAAGCCATTGATGGCACCGATGATAGTCGGAAAGAGAAAACGCTTCTGATAGTTGCGTATAGGAGGTGTCTCCGCAGGCAAGGCGCGTAGGATCCTCCTGGACTAAATGGGCATATAAAAGTGCGGCAGCGCATTCTGTTATTTGGTCGGCCATCCGATCCACCTCTTTGGAAATCTTTTGTGCGTCTATAAAAATGAGACAGCTTTCTCCCGAGGGATCTGTATATTGCCGCGTCTTTAGGTTACGGGTTTTAATGGAAAACTTCCAATGGATTCTGGCCATGGGATCTCCGATAAGAAAAGGGCGGAGATGGGAAAATTCTTCGGTTCCGGGGGTCATCGGACCGAAGCTTTGACCGAGGCTCGCGGCCGATAACTGGGAAGAAGCAGGCAGATGAAAATGAATGGAACGCGGATACACCAGGACCGTCTGTGTATGATAGTAAGAAAGCCAGCGCATATCAATATGCATGGGAAGAAGACCGAAAAGATCTTGGATATCCAGTCGGGTCATACCCATTTCATATTCTCCGCGATAGGGCAAGGAGAAGATAAAGTCAAAAGAGGTTTCCTGCCGGGGCGCCAGATCGATCCATACATCTTGACATTCCTCCGGAGCGGGCGCCAGAATATGGATTTTCATATGAGTAAAAGGAAAGGGCTTATCATTATAGATGCCTAGGTGCAGAGTAACGGTCTGTCCCTTTTCCGCTTCTCGCGTATTGAGAGTCTGAACATAGGAAAAAGAAAGGATAGTCCAGAGATTTAGAGCCAAAGCAGTCAAAAGAATCAGAACTTGCATGAAAAACAGCGTATAGCAAACTCGATTGCCGCTGTAAAGACCGTATAAAAGGCTGGCGAACATCAATAGATAATAGAAGATACGAAAACGTTTCATGAGGTTACCGAATGTTTGGAACGGGAATTTCCCGCAGGATGGAGCGAAGAACTAGCACGGGGGTCTGCTGACGAAAAACCGCTTGGGATTGTAAGACGATTCGATGTACGAATACGGGTTCGATCAGCTTCTGTACATCATCGGGTTGTACAAAGTCGCGGTCTTGTAACAGGGCATAGGCTCTGGCAGCATTCATGAGGGCGAGGGAGCCGCGTGGACTGATACCCAACGCAATCTGCTCATGATGCCGGGTGGCATCGGCCAGAGAAATGATATAATCCAGAATGGACTGAGCGCAACGCACCTGATGAAAGGCTTCCTGCAATGCAAGGAGCTCCTCAACCCGCATGACACTGGAAAGGGAGGCGGGAGAGACTCCCTGCATGTTCCGTTCCAGAATCTCTTTTTCTTCCGCGCGGGTTGGATAACCGAGAGAAATCCGCATGAGAAAACGATCCAGTTGTGCTTCCGGCAGAGGAAATGTCCCTGTCAGTTCGGCTGGATTTTGCGTAGCAAGGACCATGAAAGGTGTCGGCAGCGGATAGGTGACGCCGTCAATACTGACCTGCCGTTCCTGCATGGCCTCCAAAAGGGCGGATTGTGTCTTAGGGCCGGTACGATTGATCTCGTCTGCCAAAACAATCTGATGCATGATACTGCCCGGATGGACTTCTTTTTCACCAGTTGCCATGTTAAAGAGTGTGTATCCAGTCACATCGGCCGGCATGACGTCCGGGGTAAACTGAATGCGAGCAAAATTGCAGCCCAGAGAACGAGCCAAGGAAGAAACCAAGGTGGTCTTCCCCAAGCCGGGGACATCTTCGATGAGGACGTGCCCACCGCATAAAAGAGCTGTTAAAATGAGTTCTACGGCTTCCTCTTTTCCGACAAAGACGCGGCTCATATTTTGCCGCAGGGCCTGTATGGGAGCCAGTGACACGGAAGATGTTGTCATAGTGATACCTCCTTTATCGCTTTGATCCGAATCCGCACGTAGTCGATGTACCAATGGCCCTCTTGATACAGAACCGGGCGCAGTTCTTCATTCACTTCCTGAATGATCTGCGTCACGACATTCTCCGACAGATTTTCAAAGGGCTTTTTCACAAACATGTGAATCCAGTCACTGAGGCCATCCTGTGTCGATTGCTGCGTCCAACGATCAAACAGATGAGCCCATACAACCTTGAACCCCGCGTGTTCTAACAAGGGCGTATATTCTCCGATGGTTGGGAAATAAAAGACGCGGGGGTACGTAAGCTGACGGCGCGTAAAGGCACGTTCCAGAGCAGCATGGACTGTTTCGGCGCAACCATGTCCACCGAACTCACAGACTAATTGACCGCCCGGAAGTAGTTGTGAAGCGATCTGACAGAGCATTCTCTGCTGATCGCGAGCGTCGATCCAGTGAAAGACGGCATTGGAAAACAGGACGTCTGCGGGCGTATCCAATTGAAGTGTTCGAAGATCGCCCTGGATAAATGGGATGTCAGGATACGAGGCGAGCGCGATGCCCAGCATATCGGCGGAAGCATCTACGCCTGTCACATGACAGCCCAGATCCCGCAACTTGGCGCTGAGCGCACCATTGCCG
Organism: uncultured Clostridia bacterium; assembly: GCA_937892735.1. Taxonomy (GTDB): domain Bacteria; phylum Bacillota; class Clostridia; order Lachnospirales; family Bianqueaceae; genus Faecimorpha. The sequence goes on from CALBGL010000015.1 coordinate 26,625, forward strand.
CAGCCGAGATCAACCACACGCTTTCCCTGCGGTTCATCGATGAGCTGCAGGAGATCCTCGCCATAGTGATGTACAAATTGAAAGTGATGGCGGTATTCTTCCGCATTCCATTGTATGTTCATGATTCTTACAACGAATATCCTCTTCCTATGAAAGCGGTAGAGGGTATTGTCTGTCCTCCTTCTATTTTTTATTGGAATTTTTATAGGGTGTAACAGTATGGGAAGCTGTTATGCCACGCATGTATATCGCAATGAGAATTGTGACGGAGATTGACGCCTCTTGGCGTCAAACTCGAGGCGTGGCACAGTCTCCACAGTACTAGAAAGTTGTCATGCCACGCCTATTATATCACATTTTAAAAGAGAAAAGAAGGGCTTTACCATCAGAAGCCAAGAGGCCGTGGATAAAAAATTGCTTTTTTTGAAAAAAAGGAGTTGACAAGAGTAGGGAGAAGTGGTATACTAGGCAACGCGCCTGAA
>CALBGL010000016.1 GCA_937892735.1 uncultured Clostridia bacterium
ATAATAGGCGTGGCGTGGCAGTTTTCTGGATCATAAAGATTGAGCCACGCCTTGAGATGCCCGCCGGAGGCGTCCACCAGAAGGTGAAAAGGAGGAATTCCTATGCATGAGATGTCGATCCTGATGAGCATGGTTGAGATGGCAGAGCAGTATGCAAAACAGCAACATGCGGATCGAATTACGGGTATTTCTCTGGAAATCGGGGAGATGAGCTCGGTAGTTCCGGAATATGTCGAGTTTTTGTTTCCGGATGTGACGGAAGGTACCATGCTGGAGGGAGCAGGATTGTCGATTCGAAGACAGCCTGTCAATGTATGTTGCCGGGATTGCGGTATTGTATACGAATGGAGGAAAGAAGGATTTCGATGTCCCGCGTGTGGAAGCGAAGCGGCTAAGATAGTCAGTAGCCGGGACTTCAAAATTCAATCGATAGAAATTAGAAAAGAGGATGAAAATGATGGATCAGGTGAAAGTCATTGAGATTCAGAAAAGTGTCCTGGAGAACAACGATCAGGAGGCAGAAAAACTGCGGCAGAAGCTGTGGAAGGAGAAGACATTTTTACTCAATTTAATGTCTTCTCCAGGTGCGGGAAAGACCAGTTGCATCTTGCGCATGTTGGAGCTTCTGAAGGCAGAAATGCAAATTGGAGTGCTGGAGGCGGATATCGACTCTTCCGTGGATGCGGAAAAAGTTGCGAAGAGCGGCGTTGAGGCGGTTCAGCTTCATACTGGCGGTATGTGTCATCTGGATGCGGCCATGACGCAGCAGGGGCTGCGTCAGTTGGATACAAAGCAGTTGGATTTGATTATTTTGGAGAATGTAGGCAATCTGGTTTGTCCGGCTGAGTTTGATACGGGAGCTTCGAAAAATGCCATGATTCTGAGTGTGCCAGAGGGGGATGATAAACCGCTTAAGTATCCGCTGATGTTCTCGATGGTGGACATGGTGCTTATCAATAAAATGGATTGTTTGGATTACTTTGAATTCGATGTGCAGGCCGTAAAAGAACGGATTCATACATTGAATCCACGGGCAGTTGTATGGGAGGTATCTGCCAGAACGGGAGCAGGATTCAATCGGGTAGCGGATTGGCTGCGTGAAAACGTAAAACAGTGGGGTAAGGAGTCGTAACATGTTGGGAATGGTTATCTTTCTGATTGTATTTCCATTTGTCTGCGCAGGTGTTCTGGCGTTGATGCGTAAAAGCGGACCTTATCGAAAGTATACGCTTTTTACCTTCTGTGCCATTATTGCAGTGGTAGATATATATTTTATCATTCAGAGCTTGATGGTGGACCAGACGCAAGAATATCTGGTAGAGACACATCTGTTAGACACTTTGATGCTGATCGCGGAATGGGCATTGTTTATTTTAATCACATATTTCAGTGTGAAGCATAGAAAGTATTATTGCATTCTGCTCGCTTTGCTGCAGACAGGATTGATTACGTATTTAGAGATGACAGGACAAACGCAGTCCCATATCGCGCATCTATATGTCGATAAGCTCACGCTGGTGATGTGCCTGATCGTGGGTCTGATCGGATGCTTAATCTGTGTGTATGCTATGGGCTACATGAAAGATTTTAAGGCGCATCATTCGGAGTTTAAAGACAGAAGATCCTTCTTCTTTTCCATGCTTTTTGTTTTTATGGGCGCCATGTTTGGACTGATCTTTTCCAATAATATGATCTGGATGTATTTCTTCTGGGAGATTACCAGTGTGTGTTCCTTCCTGTTAATAGGATACAATCAGTCGAAGGAAGCGGTTCATAATTCGTTTCGAGCGTTATGGATGAACCTGTTGGGAGGACTTGGCTTCGCGGTTGCGATCTGGTATTGTGTCACAAAATTGGGTATGGTGAATCTGCAGCAGCTTATCGATATGGGAAGTCTGGTGGTATTCCCAGTGATATTCCTGGCTTTCGCGGGACTGACAAAAAGCGCACAGCTCCCATTTTCTGGATGGCTCTTAGGCGCCATGGTGGCGCCGACGCCTACCAGTGCGCTGCTGCACTCCGCTACGATGGTGAAGGCCGGTGTATACTTATTGATTCGATTGGCGCCGGCGATGTACGGCACTTGGGCCGGAATGCTGACCACGACGATCGGTGGATTTACTTTTTTCATTACTTCGATGCTGGCCATCTCACAAAGCGACGGGAAAAAAGTATTGGCCTATTCTACCGTCTCTAATCTGGGGTTGATTACTGCTTGTGCCGGTGTAGGACGGTATGAGGCAGTCTGGGCCGGAATCTTATTGATGATGTTCCACGCCGTATCGAAATCGCTGATGTTCTTAACAGTAGGTGCCGTAGAGAATAGTCTGGGAAGCCGAAATATAGAGAATATGCATGGTCTTATTGTAAAATTGCCATCTCTGACGGCGATACTGGTCATCGGCATCGCGGGTATGTTTCTGGCACCCTTCGGTATGTTGATCTCGAAGTGGGCGGCGTTGAAAGCCTATGTGGATACGCAAAGCATTCTGCTCGTCGTTTTCTTAATCTTCGGCAGTGCGACTACCTTGTTCTATTGGACAAAATGGTTGGGATCATTGGTTTCGGTGCATCATCATTCGGAACGCATTCAGAATATTACAAAGGGCAGTGAATGGTTTGCATTGATCTGTTTGAGCGTGATGATGGTAGCGTTGTGTCTGAGTTTTCCGATAGTATCTACCTATCTGATTGAGCCATTTTTGCAGGAACTCTTTCATACGACGGCGGAATCCGTTATCAGTAGTGGAAATGTCTTGATTATGTTGATGATGATATTCATGATCATCTTGCTGCCGATCTTGGTTCGTTTCCTGACATTGGGAAAGAAAAACAAGATTGTGATGTCCTATATGGGAGGAGCTAACACAGGAGACGATCGTTCCTTTATTAATTCTATGGGAGAGCCGAAGCGGATGTACTTGACCAACTGGTATATGGAGGATTGGTTCGGTGAGAAGAAACTCTGGAAACCATCCATCATCTTGTCAACCGCGGCCGTCATCGTATTGCTCGTGATTGTGATTGGGGGTGGCACATTATGAGTTGGATACTGGCTATTGGTTTTCTGATAGCGGCGCCGTTTTTAGGGGGATTATTGGAGGGCGTGGATCGTGTTTTATGCGCCAGAATGCAGGGACGGCAGGGACCGCCGCTCTTACAGCCCTTTTATGATATGTTTAAGCTGATTAATAAGCAATCCGTAGTGGTGAATAATGTGCAGGATATTCTGGTTTGTGGATTCCTCATCTTCGTGGTTTTCGCGGGTCTCCTGTTCTATTGGGGCGGAGATATTCTATTAGTATTCTTTGCTCTTACGTTGGCGGAGATCTTCTTTATCATGTCTTCTTGCTCGGCGAATTCTCCATATAGTTCCATGGGGGCGCAGCGCGAGCTGTTGCAGAATATGGCCTATGAGCCGATGCTCTTATTGGCAGCGATCGGTTTTTATCTGGCGACAGATAGCTTTAACGTAGGCGAGATTGTGAAATCCCCCGTTCCGGCTGTTGTATATCTGCCCGGTATTTTTATCGGATATGTGTTTATCCTGATCATCAAACTACGGAAATCGCCCTTTGACCTGAGCACATCCCATCATGCGCATCAGGAAATGGTACGGGGACTGACTACGGAACTTTCCGGGAATGTCCTTGCCATTGTGTCTTTAGCGGAATGGTATGAGAACATGCTTTTGATATCGGTCATTGGCTTGTTCTTCATCAATGGAACCTGGTGGAGCGTTCTGTTGGCGGTACTAGGGTGTGTTATAGCCTATTTTGTTATTGTTTTGGTGGACAACGTGTTCCCGCGGGTTAAGTGGGATGTGATGATGAAAAGCACATGGGTTGTGACACTTGTGGCAGGGGGAATCAACCTAATGATTATGGAGTTATTGACCAGATAAAGGAGGAATCCGAATGAAAGTGTCAAAATCCCCGTGGATACTGCACTATGATGGTTCCAGCTGTAACGGGTGTGATATTGAGGTACTGGCCTGTACGATGCCCCGATTTGATGTGGAGCGTTTTGGCGTCATCAATACAGGGAATCCAAAACATGCGGATATTTTGATGATTACAGGAGGAATCAACGCGCAGAATCGTTCTGTTGTCGAACAGATTTATTCACAGATGCCGTCGCCGAAAGTGGTTGTCGCGGTAGGAATCTGTGCCTGTAATGGCGGTGTTTTTAAGGACTGTTATAATATTCTGGGTGGGGTGGATACGGTATTGCCAGTAGACATTTATGTGCCGGGATGTGCAGCCAGACCGGAGGCTATCATCGACGGCGTGGTGAAGGCGGTCGCTCTACTGGATGAAAAACGCAAAGCCATGCGGGAGGAGAAAAAGGAGGCGGGACAATGACAGAAGGAGAGATTCGCGAGATTGAGATTGACGCACTTCCCGCGGAGGCATTGAAGCTTAAAAACAGCGGATATCGTCTCGTTCAGATGTGTGTCAATCGAAGGATCGGACAGGATTTTCAGCTAACCTATTCTTTTGGGATTGGACTGGACTGTGTACACTTGCGGATGCTGGTACATCCGGAGGATGAGGTCATGAGCATTAGTTCGATCTATGATCCTGCGTTTCTGTATGAAAATGAGATGCAGGATTTGTTTGGAATCCATATCTCCATGATCTCATTAGATTATCATGGTAAACTGTATCGTTTGGATAAGAAGACGCCCTATCGGCCGTCGGAGGAGAAGGAGTCATAAGATGTCGATGAGAAGTATTGTTCCCTTTGGGCCCCAGCATCCGGTATTACCAGAGCCGATTCATCTGGATTTGGTCTTGGAGGATGAGAAAGTGGTGGAGGCCGTTCCATCGATTGGATTTGTGCATCGCGGATTGGAGCAGCTGGTAGAAAAAAGAGATTTTCAGACCTATGTATATGTGGCGGAGAGAATCTGTGGTATCTGCAGCTTTATGCATGGTATGTCATATTGTGAAGCGGTAGAAAAGATCATGAATATCGAGCTGCCGGCAAGAGCGAAATATCTGCGGACGATATGGTGTGAGATGTCGCGAATTCACAGCCATCTTTTGTGGCTGGGATTGTTGGCGGATGCCTTTGGATTCGAGAGTCTGTTCATGCAAAGTTGGAGAATTCGCGAGACGATTCTGGATATGTTCGAGGAATCCACAGGAGGGCGTATTATCTTTTCTGTGAATAAAATCGGCGGACAGCGCCGAGACATGGAAAACAGTATGCTTCGCGGATTTTTGGGAAAACTGGATCAGGTAGAGGAACAGGTAAAAGGTATTACCGATGCGTTTCTGAATGATCATGCGGTGAATACGAGATTGCGGGGCGTGGGAATGCTCTCAAAAGAGCAGGCGCATGATCTGGGAGCGGTGGGTCCCTTCATGCGTGCCAGCGGTATAGAATTGGATATGCGGATGCGGGGATATGATGCTTATAAAGATTTGGACTTTCAACCGGTGACGAGTACAGAATGCGATTCGTACGCGCGCTGTAAGGTGAGAATCGGTGAGATTTTCCAGGCGATCGATCTGATCCGGCAGGCGGTGGATAAGATTCCGGAAGGGGATATTGCCGTGCCTGTTAAGGGATTTCCCAATGGAGAAGCTTTTGTGCGTGTGGAACAGCCTCGGGGAGAGGCGCTCTACTATGTGTGTGGAGGCGGGAAAAAATTCCTGGAGAGATTTCGAGTACGGACCCCAACCTTTGCCAATCTGCCAGGATTGCTGCAGACCCTCAAGGGATGTCAGCTGGCCGACGTACCCATTTTGATCCTGACGATTGATCCGTGTATCAGTTGTACAGAGAGGTGAGAGCGATGAAGCTTGTGAAAACGATCTTTAAGAATTTGTTTCATCGGCCGGTTACGGTACAGTATCCAGAGGTGCCGGCGCATATGACGGAGCGCACACGGGGACATGTGGAGATCCAGATCGAAAACTGTGTCTTCTGTTCCATGTGTGCGAGGAATTGTCCGACAGGGGCGATCCATGTGGATCGGACGGCCAAAAGCTGGAGTATTGAACGATTTGGTTGCGTACAATGCCGTGCCTGTGTTGACGGCTGTCCGAAGAAGTGCCTGCGTATGGAGACCGCCTATACGGAGCCTGGCCCACAGAAGAAAACAGATGTATATACGCAAGCCGCGGAGGAAACTGCATGACTGTACGCCTGTTCGTTTATGGGATTGTACAGGGAGTCGGGTTCCGCCCGTTTGTCATGGCGCTTGCTCAAGAATGGAATTTGCGCGGGACTGTCTGTAATACAGGCAGTTCTGTTTGTATAGATCTGGAGGGAGAAGAATCCGCTATTTCCGGGTTTCGAAAAGATCTCATGATGAAAGCGCCAAAAGGCTCCCGAATTCTTGGAATTCGAGAGATGTCAGGGATCGCTATGGGAAGGAAGGACTTTTGTATTCTTCCCAGTCCTCCTGCGGGGGATGAGAAGCTTCCCTGGATCTCGCCGGATCTTCCCACTTGTCCAGATTGTCTTTCGGAGATGAAAAATCCCGGAAATCGTCGGTTTCGTCACGCCTTTATCAGTTGTACTGCCTGCGGCCCTCGATATAGCATTCTTAGGAGGCTTCCTTATGATCGGGAAAATACGTCGATGGATGCGTTTCCGATGTGTCCGCAGTGTCAGGCAGAGTATGCTCAAGATCCCAGGCGAAGGCACGCGCAGACCATTGCGTGTCCCCACTGTGGACCCATACTCCGTATGGGAGAGCAGATCGGAGAGGAGGCCTATCAGGATGCGGTTCGTTGCATTCAAGAGGGAGGGCTGATCGCCATCAAGGGGATCGGGGGATATCAGATTGTCGCGAAGCCTGATTTACAGGAGGCGGTCAGGAAACTGAGAGAATGTAAGGGACGGGAGAAGAAGCCATTTGCCGTCATGTTTGCGGATGTGGATCAGATTCGTCAATATATCCCGGTGTCCTCGGAAGAAGAGAAACTTTTGACGTCCACGGCGCGGCCGATTGTACTGATCGAAGGAAAAGCATTTTCGGAGGAAGTGGATGGATGCAGTCCGGATGTGGGCGTTTTTCTGCCCTATTCTCCGTTGCATCATCGATTGGTCGCGGAATTGGGACCATTGATTGTGACCAGTGCGAATCGTTCTTCCGATCCAATTGCTTGGAATATCGGCATGGCAAAATCCTTGGGACTTCCGATTCTGGACCATGACAGACCGATCGAGACGCCGCTGGATGATTCGGTGGTTCGGATCAGTGCCGGGAAACCGCTTCTGATCCGGCGCAGCCGAGGATATGTCCCTCTGCCAGTGATACTGAGTCAGAATTTCCTTCCAGAGGGGGTTCTGGCGATGGGGGGAGATCTGAAGGCCTGTTTTGCCCTGGCGTTGGAAGATCATGTATATCCTAGTCAGTATCTGGGGGATATGGAAAATCCATCCGTACAAGAACTGTTCATAGAAACTTTGCACCGTATGGAGTCGATCCTGGGGATTCACCCGCAGAAGGTGATTACGGATCTGCATCCAGGGTATGAAACCGGCAGACTGGCACATAGGCTCTTTCCTGATGCGAAACATCTATCTTTTCAGCACCATCATGCCCATGTGGCGTCCGTCATGGCGGAGCACGGACTCGGTCATGGCATCGGGATTGCTTTTGACGGTACAGGATATGGAACGGATCACAGTATCTGGGGCGGGGAATTTCTGTGGTGTCAGGAAGATAAGATGGAACGGCTGGCACATTTGGAATCGGTTTCATTTTGCGGCGGCAATGCAGCTGTCAAGAATGCCCGCCTGGGACTGCAGTCCTATCTGTATGCAGCGGGGCTGCCGGTGGAAGAGCCTTTGATCCGGACGGCTCTTATGAAAGGGCAGGGAACGGTTCCCACGAGCAGTATGGGCCGGTTATTTGACGCAGTCAGCGCACTGCTGGGGATCTGCGCGTATAATCAATATGAAGGACAGTGTCCCACAGCACTGGAGGCGGCGGCTCGCGGGTATCACGGCAGCGGATATGATCTGGGAGAGATCACAATCCGGACGGATGGCGGTCTTGAAATCGTGCCGTATTTCAGACGCCTGGTGGAGGCGGCATGGAATGGAGTAGAACCAGCGCGTCTAGCCTGGCAGTTTCATCAGGATCTCATTCGGATGACAGTCCGGGTTTGTGAACAGATTCGAAAAGTAACAGGAGAGAAGAATGTGGCCATCAGCGGCGGTGTTTTTGTCAATCGGATTTTGCTGGAGGGCTGTGTGAAAAGTCTGCAAAAACAGGGCTTTTCGGTCTATTGGAATCAGCAGGTTCCCTGCAATGACGGAGGGATCTGTTTAGGGCAGGCATGGCTTGCGGCACAACAAGAGGAAAAGGAAAGAAAGGAAAAGAGAGTATGTGTGTTGCGATAACGGGAATCGTTCGTTCGGTAGACGGAACGAAGGCTGATGTAGAAATCCGCGGTAACCTTCTCCAGGCAGAGGCTGGGTTCGTGCAGGTAAAAGCGGGGGATCACGTGCTGGTACATGCTGGTTATATTCTGCAGGTCGTATCTGAAAGTGAAAATGAGGAAATGGAAGCGCTATGGACAGAGCTTCAGGAATTGGAGCAGCATTATGACTCCAGCCATTGATCATGTGCTCTCCCGCCTGTCCCAGTATGATGGCGCACCGATTCGACTGATGGAGGTTTGCGGGACGCAGACGGCCGAAATCTCGAGGCACGGCATCCGACATCTGCTGTCCCACAGGATCCAGATGATTTCAGGGCCGGGATGTCCGGTCTGTGTAACAGTCACCGCCTATGTGGATCGTCTGATCTGGCTCAGCAGACAGGAGAATACCACAGTGGTCTCATTTGGAGATCTGTTTCGCGTACCGGGCAGTCGGGAGAGCCTGAGCGAGGCGAAGGCATCGGGCGGGCATGCGGTCATGGTATATGCGCCTTCTCAGATGCTCACCATGGCGCGGCAGCAGCCTGATCATCAGTTTGTTTTTGCGGCAGTAGGCTTTGAGACGACAGCGCCTATTTATGCAGGCATGATTCGTAAGGCCAAAGAGGAAGGACTTCGTAACTTAAAATTTCTGACTTCCTTAAAAACGATGCCGGCTGCTCTCCGGTGGATCTGCGCTCACGAGCCGGATATACACGGGTTTCTGGCGCCTGGACACGTGTGTGCAGTGACAGGTATCCATGATTACGAACAGATCGCAAAGGAATACGGGATTCCTTTTGTCGTATCAGGATTTTCTGCGCAGGAGCTTCTGACGGCGATTTATGCACTGGTTTGTTTGCAGGGCAAAGGAGAACTACGCAATTTCTATCCATCCGTCGTACGGTCGGAGGGAAATCCGGAGGCCATATCGGCCGTTCAAGAAGTATTCGAGCCATGCGGCGCGGCTTGGCGCGGCATAGGGCGAATCGAGGGATCTGGTTTACGGCTTCGAGGGGAGTACCGGGAATTTGATGCGCTCAGCGATGGACTGGATGAGGATGTGGGAAAGAATCAGCATTGTCAGTGCGCGCGGGTGCTTCTAGGAGAGATCCTGCCGACGAAATGTCCCTTATTTGGTACCGTATGCACACCGGCAACGCCGCAGGGAGCCTGCATGGTTTCCGCAGAAGGCAGTTGTTTTCACTATTATACGTCAGAAAGGGGACGATGAGATGAAGATTACGATGGCGCACGGCAGCGGGGGATGGGAGACCAGTCAGCTCATTGAAGGGCTCTTTGCAAAGTATTTTTCGAATCCGATTCTGGATCAGATGGAAGACAGCGCCGTGGTTCCGGGCGGAGAGCGATTAGCTTTTACGACGGATAGTTTTGTCGTGAATCCTGTATTTTTTCCGGGGGGCGATATCGGACGCCTGGCAGTCTGCGGAACAGTCAATGACCTTCTCATGAGCGGCAGTCAACCTCAGTATCTCAGCGTCGGTATGATCCTGCAGGAGGGGCTGGAGATCGAAAGTCTGGAAAAAATCGTGCGGTCCATGAGTGAGACAGCCAAGGAGGCGGGTGTGCTGATCGTGGCTGGCGATACGAAAGTCGTAGAGGGAAACGGAGAACTTTATATCAATACATCGGGGATTGGCCATATACCGGGTCAACGCGAGGTCAGGGCTTCTCTCTGCCAGCCAGGAGACCGGATTCTTGTATCTGGATATTTGGGGGATCATCATGCTGCCATCATGAGTGCGCGGATGGGAATCGAAAATGAGATACGCAGCGATTGCGCGCCACTGTGTCAAATGGTGGAGCGGCTGTTTGCAGCAGGAGTCTCAATCCGGGCTATGCGGGATATCACAAGAGGAGGTCTTGCGACTATTCTGGGAGAATATGCGCATGCGTGTGGATATGGCATGGAGATTGCAGAAGAAGCCGTTCCCGTATCGCCAGAGACAAGAGGATTCTGTGATATTCTGGGCCTAGACCCTCTGTATATGGGAAACGAAGGGAAAATGCTGCTGGTAGTCCAGCCGGAGGATGCGGAGGATGCATTGGAAATCCTGAGAAAAAGCGCTTATGGACAGCAGGCAACGATCATTGGAATGGTGACAGAGCATCATGCGGGTCGTGCCTATGTGAAGACTTCCATTGGAGGAGAACGGCTGCTTTCAGCACTCTATGGAGAGGGGCTGCCGAGAATTTGTTGAAAGAGAAAAAGGTCTGTGGTATAATAGGCGTGGCATGACAGCTTTCTAATGCTGCAGGAGTAGAGTCACGCCCTGGATTAGAAGTGGCTAATGAACCCAGAACTAGAGAGAGGAGACAGGATATGAGTATTCGAATTGGTATTATGGGATATGGAAACCTGGGAAGAGGTGTAGAATGCGCGATTCGTCAGAATCCGGATATGGAACTCGTGGCGGTATTTACGCGCAGGGACCCGAAAAGTTTTACGATTTTGACGCCGGATGTTCCTGTATATGCGGCAGAGGATGCGATGAAGATGCAGGATCAGATCGACGTTATGATTTTGTGTGGCGGAAGCGCAACCGATCTGCCAGTGCAGACGCCCTTTTACGCAGAGTATTTTAATGTCATCGACAGTTTTGACACACATGCCAAGGTCCCGGAGCATTTTGAGGCAGTGGACCAGGCGGCGAAGAAGGGCGGCAAAGTTGCGGTCATGTCTGTAGGCTGGGATCCGGGTATGTTTTCTTTAAATCGAGCCTATGCGGAGGCGGTGCTTCCCCAGGGCAGTGTATATACCTTCTGGGGAAAGGGTGTAAGTCAGGGCCATTCGGATGCGATCCGGCGTATTGAAGGCGTGTTGGATGCACGCCAGTATACGATTCCTGTAGAGGCTGCGTTAGAAGTGGTGCGCAGTGGACAGGATCCGGAATTGACCACGCGGCAGAAGCATACCAGAGAGTGCTTTGTGGTAGCAAAGCCGGGAGCCGATCTTTCCCGTATTGAGGAAGAGATTAAGACGATGCCCAATTATTTTGATGAATATGACACCACTGTTCATTTCATCACGGAGGAGGAGTTGAAGCGCGACCACAGCGCATTGCCGCATGGCGGGTTTGTGATTCGCAGCGGCAGAACCGGCTGGAATGCGGAAAATCATCATGTCATCGAGTACAGCTTGAAATTGGATTCCAATCCGGAGTTCACATCCAGCATTCTGGTGGCCTATGCGCGGGCGGCGTATCGTCTGCAGCAGGAGGGCGCATCCGGATGTAAGACGGTTCTGGATATCGCGCCAGCCTATTTAAGTGCTAAGAGCGGAGCGGAACTGCGCAAGAGCCTTCTCTAAAATCTTATATGGTAACGGTTTAAGAGCCCCGCAACGGTTTGTGTTGTCTGGGGCTCTTGGGGATTCTAAGCATGATCCCGGTCCTATGGCATACAATAGAAAAACGAAATAAGGGGTATGCTGTATGAAGCGGATGTGCTGTTTGTGGTTGAATATTTTGCTGCTTGGATTCGGAACTGGCTGCGCACCGGATATATCGGAGACAGAAGGACGTTTTGCAGGGTATTATGTTTCTGGAAGCAGGCTTCCATTGACAGAAGAGGCCGTGGCAGGATTGACACATCTGCACTTGGCGTTTTTGATGCCGAAACAAGATGGCAGTCTGCAGAGTACGGAACTGTTCGAGCTTCATTGTCGACAAGCATCGCAAATCAAAGAAGATCATAAGAGGCTGAAGGTTTTAATCAGTATTGGTGGCTGGGGAAATTCGGACGGATTTGCAGATATAACACAAAATGAAGAAGCGCTGGAGAACTTTCTGAATGCAGTACGAGACTGGCTGAGAAAATTCGATCTGGACGGCATAGATCTGGATTGGGAATATCCAGATTCTACGCAGAAAGAGGCATTTTGGAATCTGATCTTGGAATTGCGCGATTGTTTAGATCGCGAGGAGGTAAATACAGGAAAAAGATATCTGCTCAGCGTAGCGGCCCCTGCTTTTTCAGCCTTTCCGCAGGAAAGGCTGGAAGGATACCAGGAGGACTTTAGTAAAGTCGATTATTGGAATCTGATGACTTACGACTATCATATAGGGCAGGAAGGAGCAAACGCGCCTCTCTATGCGCCGCGAAGTGAATGTGTGGCACGTACGGTAGAGACCTATGAAAAAACAGGAATCACAAAAAAAGCCCTGAACCTGGGCATCCCTTTGTATGGAAGAGGGTGGGACGCAGAGAAGGGTTGGATACAGGCTTCATATGACGAGATTCTTCGCGAATATAAGGACTTTACCTATACGTATAATCCCATCACGCATACGCCGTATTTAACACAGAGGGAGAACTGGATTTCCTATGAAGATGTGCGATCGGTACAGGCCAAAAGCAGGTATGCGCGAGAAGAAGGCCTTGGCGGTCTTATGTTTTGGGAACTTTCTGATGATTTGAAACAGACGCTCCGTAAGACAGCGCGAAGCGTCTGGGAAGAAACGGAATCAGTCGAGCAGCCGAAAAGAGAGTTTTACAGGCTGATGATCTGAAGAAATAAAATCCGTGGAGATGACCTGACTGGCGGCTTCCACGTTGTCGGATACGATGAAGCCGTCTACGGTTACCGTATAGGTGATGCCCTCTTCATAAGGGATATCAGCGCCGCGGCAGCTGGGCACCTTATCGTAGTTATCCGGAATTACGAAAGAAAAATGAGACCGCAGATCCTCTGGGAACAGCGCATAGACCCAATCAGGAATCTCCTGCTGAGAAGGAAATAGTTCTATGGTAGAAGCGATATCGTGATTAAAATCTCCGCCTGCAATGACATAATTTCCCTTTGCATATTCTTCCTCCATCACATCCAGCAGCATATCGAGCTGCTGTTTGCGGATGATTCCGCCTTCATCATAAGCAGTCAGATGTAGGGTAATGAGAGAAAGCGTCTTACCGTTTTGTACCGGAACATAACTGATGGTAAAGCAGCGATCCAGATCCGTCAGCCGGGTGATAAAACCATTGTCTATCGGCAGACTGCGCCGCAGATTTTCCTCGATATGATACCGGGTGAGCGTCAGAAGACCGCTGTTTACAAATCCGTGAGGAGAGTGGAGCGGATAGAACAGATAGGGAGAATGAAACGCGTTCGTATAGACGGAACCATACCCGGTAAATCCTTCTATCATCATGTTCGTCTGATTCACATGATAGCTGCGGGTAGAATCGGTATCTACTTCTTGCAATAGATAGAAATCGCTATCCAAGGATTGCAAGATCGAACGGCTAGTTTGTGTATTCGCAATGACACGCTCCTCACGGAATGCCCTGGAATACTGTCCCTGTGTAGGAGTGCCATCTTTCATGCGTCCCGTATCCATGAAGAAAGTATACGTGGGTTCATACGCACCGAATCCGATATTATAGGTAACGGCGGTATAGGTGGTTTCAGGTTCAAGAATATTTTCTGGATTATTTTCAGTAGAGAGATTGATATAGTCCGGAATCCGGTTATAACTGAGTTGCAGGTAAAGGGCATATCCGCCAACAAGAAGCAATATAAGGAGACAGCAGGCCCCCAGGATGATCCCTGTGATTATTAATATCTTTTTCATGGAAACGCTCCTTTGACAATAAAATGAGTTCGATTCTTACTATAACACAAGCAGGGGAAAAATACAACAGGAGGAAAGATATGCGATATCAAATTGAAGGATTCGAAGTCGAAGTGGTCTATAAAAAAATTAAAGGAATCTATCTCCGAGTAGATCCGGAGGATGGGACGGTTCGCCTCCATGTGCCGAATGGGACGACTCAGGAACAGATTACTCAGGTTATTCACGATCATCGGACATGGATTGCATCGCGAAAGAAACGGCCGCCAGCAACAGAGGTTCAAAAAGAGGCTATGCGAGAGAGGTTGAAGAGCCTGATTCCTTACTGGGAGCAGACAGTGAGGCTCAGAGCCTCCCGGTATACGCTGCGGAGCATGCATAGCCGTTGGGGAAGCTGTAACCCGAAGACAGGGCATATCACATTGAACCTGGAACTGGCAGCGCTTCCAGAAGAATGTTTAAGTTATGTGCTGGTACATGAACTCAGTCATTTGTTATATTCTGGGCATGGCCGGGATTTCTGGTCCCATGTGGAACGATATGTTCCAGAGTGGAAACGAATTCGCCGCTATATGAGAGAAGGAGAATAAAAAAACATGGGAGTCGCCTCCCATGTCGTTTCAAAGCAGGACAGGAACAGCCTGGTCAATGATCAGAGAATCCGGTGAGACCAGACAATCGAAAGCCAAGATATGAACGCCCGATTCGGCGGCTCGACGGAGTGTTTTTCCGAACTGCGGATGCGTCATATCATTCGGAGAAAGCCCGCGAGCGCCTTTCATAGCAAGGATAAAAATAAGGTAGGGTTCCCAACCTTCTTCTTTAGCCTGTATCAATCCCTGCAGATGTTTGATCCCACGATCAGTGGGCGCATCCGGAAATCGAGCGATTCCATCTTCACCGAGCAGCGTGACTCCCTTGGCTTCGATGAGGACACGCGCTCCCACTTTAAAATCAAAACGAGAATCCTTCCATGTATATTCGGGACGAATCTCCTGATCAGGGAAAAGCGGAGGTAGAAATTCAGCAAGTACTGCATTGGGCGCCTGACTATCTATATTGACCCAGGAGCCATCTTGACGGCATACGCTGATCAGATCGTAAGCCGTTTTACGCATCGGAGAATCACAGTGTTGCACGTATACAGGGGCATGAGGGAGTAGAAGCTCTCGGAGACGCCCTGTGTTTTTAACATGCGCCAGGTGTATCTGATCTTCGATCTGGATCCGTGCCGTGAATCGATTGAGTCGCTCCAAAAAGAGAGCGGGACACATAGACGGATACCGCATCACAGTACATACAGGTATATCGCAAAGAAATGAAGAATGCTGCCCGCGAGTACAAAGAAATGCCAAATCGAATGCATATAGCGAATTTTACCACCCAGTGCATAGACAATCACGCCCAGAGAGTAGGCAACACCACCACAGACCAGAAGAATCAAGCCGGGTGTGGCCAGTGCGGCAATCAGAGGACGAATGGCAAACACAACGGCCCAGCCCATGGCCAGATAGCATACTACCGAGATCTTACTGAACTTTTCCAGGTCGATGGCATTCAGAATCATCCCGATGATGGCGGCACCCCAGATCACGGAAAACAGAAGCCATCCGGTAGAACCATGTAAAGTTACTAATGTGAACGGCGTATAGGTACCTGCAATCAGTAAGAAAACACTGCAATGATCGATGACACGAAAGACACGTTTGGCCTGATTGGGTTTTAAGGCATGATAAATACAAGACATCGTATAGAGTATAAAGAGAGACAGGCCATATACAATACTGGAAGCGACACCGAAAGGCGTACCATGCATCACACTGCGTACAATACATAGTATCAGACCTGCCAAGGAAAGCAACGCTCCCACGCCGTGAGAAATCGAACTGATCAGTTCTTCTCCTAAGGAATATTTGGGAATAGAAATCCGGTGCCTTTTTACGGGAACAGCCGTGGGTATGCATTCGGTAACTTGCGACATCATAATCACCCTTTCATCTAATCTTTAATACTAGATGATGAAAAAATATATAAGCATCATCTCGATGCTTATATTATATAACGCCGCTATTGATTATTCAACACCTTTTACAAAAAATTAATATATGAATCATTTCCATCCTGTGAGGCAGCAACGTACGATTAGGACTTCGTAATTTCGTCTTACAGTCATTTCATTTTTTGCCATATTGCTTTCTATTCCTCTACGAAAGAGCGGCTCATAATATAAAATTCATCTTGGCTTGGAAGATACTTTTTTTCCAACGGTTCCAGTGTAGTATCATAACGTTCCGCTTCTTCTTTGCTGATTGCCATAACAGGGCTGTCATAATAAATCCACGTATGACCATCCAATACATGCGGAATGAGTTCTTTGACCATCATTGCAGCAGGGTATTTCTCATTTTCGATACAGACATTATATTTTTTACAACTTTTGAATCCACGGCTAACATAGTTGCTTGGACTTCCGAAAATGACGATTGTATCATACCCCAACTGTGCCGCTGCTTGGAATGAATGTTCCATAAGCATTTTCCCGTACCCCATCCTCTGATGAACTGGAAGAATACTAACTGGACCAAATGTTAAAATTTCTTTTTCAGTTCCATTTTCAGCAACCAATTTTGCTTTTGTGTACATGATATTGCCAATCACATGACCATTCAATTCCAAAACAAAATCCAATTCTGGAATAAAATCTTCATGTTCCCGCATGATGTGTACTAAGTAATGTTCCACACATCCCGGCATATAAAGATTATAAAGGCTTGTCTTGTGTTTTTTTCCACGATTTCCCAGTCTTTTTGTTCCTCGTTTCTGATAATGATTTTCTGCTCCATAAATATTCTCCATTCTGTTATCGTTTGATTGTTTTTTTTAATCAGCTTTGAAATTTCTTTTTCTCGTTTTCCTTTAATGGAATTGAGCTTTCATATAATCACTTAAGCTTTCTACCGATACATTAGAAAAAGCTTCCGACATTTCCGAATCATTTTTTTCCGGGACACCGTTTTTTTGAGAACACTCCACATCCAGCGTGCAAACATATTCAAATAATACGTACTATGTAAAAACCCGTTTTTGGGCACATTTCATTATTTAGTTTACCACATGAAAAAAGAAAAGTCTAGTATTTTTTTTAGATTATGATACAATAGGCGTTGCATGGTAGCAGTCTATATCATGGGAGAGAGAGTCACGCCTCGAGCTGATCGTCAAAGAGGTTTACAGTATAGGCTGATATGCAAATAACGTCTGTGACTGGTCCGTGAGGATACCGACAGGCAGGAGGAAGAAGGAGGCGAAAGGATGCAGCCTACAGTTTGGAAAGAAGAAGAGCAGCATTTAGAAGAAACCTTGCAAGAAATCGATCGAAATATCGAGCAGTATTCCAGGGAGGCAGCTATGCTGCGGGAGGAGAATCAGGAACGATATGATACCTATCGCTCTTCCGATTCGGACATGCACAACGATCTTGTGGTGGGACTCAGTTGGGAGGATCAGGTACGTTTCCTGCTGCGGCAGAATCGATATGCGGCGGATAAACCTTATTTCGGCCGAATTGATTACAAAGAAACGCAGGAGGCGAATGGAGAAAGCTTTTCCCTTTATATTGGCAAGCACGGTGTACCCAATGGCCGCGATCAACCTTTGGTCGTGGACTGGCGAGCGCCGATTTCCAGTATATATTATGATAGCGACGTGGGAGAGAGTTCCTATTTGGCGCCGGATGGCGAGAGAATCTTTGTACGGATTGACCTGAAGAGAACTTTTGAGATCGAAAAGCGAAAACTGGTGGATTTCTATGATACCGATGTGATTGCAAACGATGATTTCCTGACCAAGTATCTGGCTAAGAATAAAGAAATCGTTCTGGGGGAAATCATTGCCACCATCCAAAAAGAGCAGAATGAGATCATACGGGATACGCCCTGGCATTCCGTGATTGTGCAGGGGGTGGCCGGCAGCGGTAAGACGACAGTCGCCATGCATCGTATATCGTACATCCTATATAATTACCCGGAAAAGTTCAGACCGGAACAGTTCTTTGTTATTGGCAGCAACTCCATGCTGCTGCATTACATCACAGGTGTACTGCCCACGTTGGAAGTGGATCATGTACAAGCCATGACGATGACAGAATTTCTGGAGAGTATTCTGGATCAGGACTGGAAGAAACAGAAAAAGAAGATGCGTTATGGATCCGATTTCCGTACGCAAGAAGAGCTACGGGAAGAAGTACGGAGAACAAGGCATTTTAAGGGTTCCTTGGCATTTGTACAAGAAGCCGAGCAGTGGATCGACCAGTTAGAAAGACGATTATTAACCAGAGAAGATGCCATTCTGGAGGGAAAAGTGATCTTTCGTCAGGAAGAAGTGGAAACGTTTTGCCAGGCCTTCCCGTGGATGCCGATGCAGCGAAAGATCGATGTGCTCAATAAGCGGTTGATGAACCAGTTTAAGAATGAATGTCGAGAGAGAGAATGGAGCGCCGATAGAATCCGAAAAGAGAGCATGGCTTTTCGCGGATATTATGGAAAGCCTAAGGGAAAAATGGACTTATGGGCTTATTATTTGCGCTTCCTTCAGGAGCTTTCTCCGCAGTATCCGGTTATTTTAGAAACGATTCAGGCTGGTATCGTAGATCTTTATGATTTGGCGCTTTTGGCACTTTTGAAAAAAAGATTGCTCGATACGGATGATTTCAATGGGGTCCGGCATATTGTAGTGGATGAGGCACAGGATTTCGGCGTCTCCCTGTTTGCCGTACTGCGGCGGATTTTCCCGGAGTGTACGTACACCATCGTGGGAGATACCAGCCAGAATATCTTCTATGATTCAGGCATGAATGACTGGCGAGAGCTAAGAGAAGAGATTTTCGCACCAGGACGAGATCGCTTTTATACGCTGGCGAAAAGTTATCGGAACACGGTGGAAATTTCGCAGTATGCAGGCAGAGTCCTTGAAAAATGTTCGTTTGAGACTTACAAGATTGACCCGATTCTCCGTCACGGAATTCCTGTAGAGATCAAGGAGGCAGCCAGTCGGGAGGAGATGACGGCGTATACGGCAGACTGCATACGACAAATCGAAGCAAGAGGATACAAGACGATCGCCGTGATCTGCCGCACAGAGGAAGAGGCCTGGAACGCGGAGGAAGCACTTGCGAAGGTGTGTCAGATCCAGAAGGATCCGGAGGACTTTACCAATGGTGTGATGGTACTGCCCATCCATAAGACCAAGGGACTGGAATTTGATGCGGCGATTCTTTGGAACCCGAATGAGCAGGCATACCCCTTAGAAGATGCGGCAGCACGGCTGCTCTATGTTGCGATTACACGAGCGTTGCATGAACTGCATATTTTCTATATAGGAAAACTTTCGAAACTCTTGGAATAAAGGTTGAAATGGGAAGACACCACATGGTATAATAGGCGTGGTTTAACAGCTTTCTATGCCGTAGCAATGGAACCACGGCCCTGAGTTTGCCGTCAAGGGACGTCAAACTCCGAAGGAAGTCTCATTGAGGTATATAGGCGTGGTTTGACAGTTTTCTATGCTGTAGCAATAATAGGTTCGAGTGAAAAAGCGAGGAAACGCAATGGAATATGATCGTATAGGTTGGAGTGTGCAGGAATGGTGCGATTGGTTTGATTCTGCACAGTTTGATAGGGAATACGTGTACGGAGGAGATGATTTAGGAGTCAGTTATATGCCGGATCGTACCTTATGGAAAATATGGACGCCGGTTGCTCAGAAAGTCAGTCTGAATCTATACACGACAGGCAGCGACCAGGAGGTGGGCGCCGCACGTTTGCGCCAGGCACCGATGATTCGCGAAGCATGCGGCGTCTGGAGTATTTCCTTGGGAGGAGATTGGAAGGGAACCTATTATACATTTTCGATCACCTGGGAGGGTGAAGAGAGAGAAGTGATGGATCCTTATGCCAGGGCTGCGGGTGTCAATGGAAACAGGGCCATGGTAGTGGATCTCGAAGAGACCAATCCAGCAGGATGGGAGAAGGATACGCATATCGTGCCAGAGCATCCGACGGACGCGGTGATTTGGGAAGTGCATGTGCGAGATTTTTCATGGGATTCTTATTCGGGTATGAAAAATAAAGGGCAGTACCTGGCTTTTACGGAAAAAGGAACACATATTCCGGGACATCCTAAACTGCCGACGGGAGTAGAGTATCTGAAGCGGTTAGGAATTACCCACGTGCATCTGATGCCTTGCTTTGATTTCTACACAATAGACGAGACCAGAGGGAAGGAAGATCTGTATAACTGGGGTTATGATCCCCAAAATTACAATGTGCCGGAGGGCTCCTATTCGACGGATCCTTATCATGGCGAAGTACGGATTCGTGAGATGAAGAAGATGATTCAGGCGCTTCATCAGGCAGGCATTGGCGTGATTATGGATGTGGTGTATAATCATACCTATCAAAGTGATGAGTCCGCTTTTCAGAAGGCGGTTCCATATTATTATTATCGTACCTGGTCCGATGGTTCCTGGGCCAATGGTTCTGGCTGCGGCAATGAGATCGCTACGGAACGTCCTATGGTCAGTCGTTTCATTCGGCAATCTGTCAGGTATTGGGCCGAGGAATATCATATCGATGGTTTTCGATTTGATCTTATGGGGCTGATCGATGTGGAGACGATGAATCGGATCCGAGAGGACCTGGATCAACTGCCACAGGGTAAGAAAATCCTGATGTACGGAGAACCTTGGGCAGCCGAGACGCCGCAGATGCGCCGCGGCGCAGTTCCGGCCGACAAGACACATGTTCGACTGTTAAACAGCCGTATCGCGATCTTTAATGATGAAACAAGAGACTGCATCAAGGGCAGTGTTTTTGATATGCACAGTACCGGTTTCATCAGCGGCGCCTGGTATCAGGAAAATGCGGTCAGAAGCAGTCTACAGGGGTGGGCCGGTCCGTATGCTACTGTGAAGCTGCCCACGCAAACGGTCTCCTATGTATCTGCTCATGACAATTTCACGCTCTGGGATAAACTGGTCTATGCGAAAGGACTGGCGCCGAAAGGATTTGACGTGCCGGAGCTTTCCTGTCTGGCGGCGAATAAACTGGCGGCCGTGATTGTTCTGATGGCGCAGGGCATTCCGTTCATGCAGGCAGGGGAAGAATTTGGAAGGTCAAAAAAAGGCGATGGGAACAGCTATCGGTCTTCCAGCCAGATCAATTATCTGGATTGGAGAAGAACCATGGAGTTTCGGGAGCTGTTAGATTACTATCAGGGGCTCATTCAGATTCGCAAACGGTTTGCCCCGTTCCGCTGTGCCAGTGGAGACAGTATACGGAAGATGGTTTTCTCAAAGGGAGAATCACAGGTGGTGGCTTTTACACTTCCGGGCATCCGGGGAGATTCTTGGAGAATGGCGGCCGTCGTGCTGAACGCTTCGGATCAGATCACATCGGTGGAACTTTCTGCCTGGGAAGACACGCCGCTGCCCAGCGGATGGAGTGTCAAGGCGGATGCAGAAAAAGCAGGGACAGATACCCTGTGGCGGGTAGAGGGAAACTGCATTTTTATACAGCCTAGGAGCGCACTGATCCTGGTGGATGAGGCGGAGTAGGCTGTATAAACGGAGAAAGGAATACTAAAATGAGACGACAAAGTGGTATATTGCTGCATATTTCCTCGCTTCCTTCCCGGTATGGGATCGGATCTTTGGGGCAGGCAGCGTATCAATTCGTAGATTTTTTGGAGGCTTCCGGCCAGACACTCTGGCAGGTGCTGCCGATCGGAGTGACAGGATTTGGAGATTCTCCGTATCAGTCGTTTTCTACTTTTGCAGGAAACCCATACTTCATTGATTTGGAAGAACTGTTAGAACAAGATCTCTTGGAGCCTGCGGAGGTACAGGCGGCCTCACAAAATGGCAGCGTAGATCATGTAGAATATGGGATGCTGTTCGAGACACGCCTGCCGCTGTTAAAGAAAGCGGCACTGCGCGGTTATGGGCGCTATGGCGCGGAGGAACAGGACTTTTATCGGGAAAATGAGGATTGGTTGCCGGATTATTCTTTATTCATGGCGCTTAAAAAACACTTTTCCCAGAAGCCGTATTGGGAATGGCCGAAAGAGATTCGGGATCGGGAAGAAAGCGCAATGGAGCATTACCGTGAACTTCTGGTGGAGGATATCAGTTCCGCAGAGTTCAATCAGTTTCTCTTTGACAGGCAATGGAGAGACCTAAAAGAGTATGCATCTCGGCATGAGGTGGAGATTATCGGAGACTTGCCGATTTATGTGGCGGAAGACAGCGCGGATACGTGGAGTCACCCGGAACTCTTCATGCTGGATGAGAATCGAAGACCGACCGAGGTGGCAGGCGTTCCGCCAGATGCTTTTAGCGCGGAAGGACAGCTCTGGGGCAATCCGATTTATAACTGGGCAAAACATAAAGAAACGCGATATGCCTGGTGGGTACGACGTCTGGAGAAGGCTGTAGAACGTCATGATCTGGTCCGAATCGATCATTTTCGCGGTTTTGCCGGTTACTATTCTGTCCCGGGCGGCAGCGTCAACGCGATCGGCGGGGAATGGAAGAAGGGGCCTGGCATGGATCTGTTCCGAACGCTCAAAGAACATATCTCGACAGAAGCATTGATTGCGGAGGATCTGGGGGTGTTGGATGAATCCGTCCGCAATCTTCTGGAAGGAACTGGGCTGCCAGGCATGAAGGTGCTGCTGTTTGGCTTTGATGGAGATGATTCGGAATATTTGTGCCATAACTATACGTATAATAGCGTGGCCTATATCGGCACGCATGATAATGAGACGCTGAATGGATGGATTTTCAATCCCAAGACTCCGGCCGTATCTCGGCAGAATGCCATGGAGTATATGCGTCTGCGGGAGAGCGAGGGTTATCATTGGGGAGCTATTCGTACACTGATGGCCTCGGTATCGCAGCGAGTGATTTTCCAGATGCAGGATGTATTGGGGCTTGGCAATTATGCCAGAATGAATACTCCGGCGACTTCCATGGGAAATTGGCAGTGGAGGATGCGAGCCGATGTCATGAACGATACGTTGATATCGAAACTCCGCAAGTGCGTGGAAACCTATCATCGCAATACAAAGGAATAAAAAACGCGGGTGCCTGCAGAAAATGCAGCACCCGCGTTTTTTAGGTATATCTTGGTTTATGAATGCAATCCCAACATGACACGTGCCTGGGCGGGCGTAGCCACCTCGCAGCCCAAAGAACGAATCAACTGTGCCGTATGCGCTACCAGCTCGGCGTTGGTCTCAACCTGCGTATCCGGATTCAGATAATTAGAATCTTCAAAGCCGACTCGAACCGTACATGCGCCCAGACGTATGGCCTCGGCAAAGATCGTATCGTCTCTGCGTCCGAAATGTGTGATGCCCCAGAGCATTCCTTCCGGAATGAAGGTGCGCAGGGCTTTGAGGGCCTGTACAGTGGCGGGCGCTGCGCCCTTGTGTCCCAGAACGATGTTGAATAGGACGGGCTTCGGAAGATCATAACTTTTCAGCAGATCCAATACGGTATCGATCATGCCGATTTCAAACACTTCGATTTCCGGGAACACATGTTGTCGGATGACTTCGGATACACAGTAGCGAACATCCTGGATGGGGTTGAGATAGACGGCTTCTCCCAGGTTAACAGAACCGACATTGAGGGAACAGGTCTCTACCATGGGATCATACAGAGGTGCGCAGCGTTCCTGTATGGTCAGATCGGAAACACCACCCGTAGAGGCCTGAATGATGATGTCAGATTCCTGCCGAATATAACGGATGGTTTCCTGAAATACGGAAAGATCCGGGGTCAATACCCCGTGCGCATCCCGGATATGAAGATGTACCTGGGCGGCGCCCAGTTTCGCACTCTCAATCACATCGTGCGCAATGGCACGAGGATCTATATGCGGATCGCCAGCCTTGACAGGCGCGACGGAGATCAGAACTTGTTGCGGCATGATGATTCCCCCTTCGAAGAATAGGATAGTAGTTCAACGATCCGGCGCAAGGAGTCCGCTTCTCCCACATTGCCCGGGAAAATGATGTAAGGAAGACCGGGAAAACGACTTTCCGGGCCTGTCTGCCATACGGGGATTCCGGGAAGAATTTGCCCCATGACAAGCGCGCGGTGAACCTTGAGGGCCCTTGTCCCAATATCGCTGGACGTGATGCCGCCTTTCGCGATGATATAGGCAGGCTGGTGAGTCAGACGCGCAACAATATCTGTGATCGCCGTGCTGATTTTTACAGCGATGACAAGGTCATCTTCCGGATTCCCGGTACCCGCATCGATCCGTTCTCGCCGGGTCATGATGACGACCGTGTGTCCTTTCGCGATCAGACAGTCGGCCTCTCGAACGACACGCTCGATTTCCTGCGCAAAGGCATCGGCCTCAAGGACCAGATGCTGATTGAAGGTGACACATTGAACATTAGACAGCTGCAGGAGCGCTTCGAGCTGCGCCGTTGTTTTTTGCGTATGAGATCCGGCGACTATGAGGCCTCCCTGCCCATTGATATGTAGATCCTGCGCTGTCAAGAGCGGCCGGGGAGAAACATCTCCCAGGACACGAACCAGAGAAGCCGAGGAACGAATCAGGAAACGTTTGCCTGATGCGATCGCACGATAATAGGCGATCGCAAATACTTCCAGATCCGCATAGTCTAAGGCATTGACAATGACGTGTCCATAGTCATGAAGCCCCATCAGAATGTTGTAGATCAGATAGTAATCCTCATTTCGCAGCATTTCTAAGGAGATGCTGGCGACGGAATCGGCTTTTACCTCGCCCTGTGTCTTCTCCTCGATATATTCTTTCAAGTCGGAGGCTTGATAACCGAAGGTTTTGTCCTTGGCGAATTCTGTCTGTCCGGCCGGAATCAGCCGATCATGATCCGCCACATAATGAATGTCGGAAGCAGTATAACGTCCCCCCTCTAAAAAGAAGGGGCATAGGATTTCTCCATCGAAATGCAGTTTGAGAGCGTCCTCTAACGTATGTTTCATTAAAAGCGGTTCCAGCGGATAATGCCCGCGCAAAGTAGAATCTCCGCGTAAAATGACTTGGAAGGGGATATGGGTCTCCTGGGAGACAGTTGCCAGATCCAGCGCAATCTGACGATGCAGCGCCGTGGTCTCTTCCTCGGTAAGTCCCCGGGAATTGGTCAGTAAGTAGAAAAGACGTTTCGGACGCGAAAAGCCTTCCCGAATACTTGCCAGCGTACAATCCGTATAGACATAAATATCGTGCACCGTCTGCACACCGGTAGGATCATCATCCAATACCACGATCTTTCCAGGATTTTTCTCGATTTCCCGGTGCAGCAGAGCCTCTATGGGAACTGGATCCAGATGGGGCAAGGTCTTTGTCAGATCCTGTAATGTAACAGTCTGCATAGGAAGCTCCTTACTCTTTATCATATTCATCCCGGATGGCATTCAGACAAAGCTGGGGGCTGGCATACACCGGGATAGAAACCATCTGCCCCAGTTTCTGTTCCATGCGCGCCATAGAGCCCTGTGCCAATAGAATACAATCCACTTTTTCTGCCAATGCCATGACAGTTTTAGCAATACATTCATCATGGAGCTCCGGCTTACCATCGACCAACGCCTGATAGGCTCCGTCGGCCAGGCCATCTACTGGTGTCACAGTCTTTCCCAGCTTTTTGGCCTCAATCTGTAACAGTCGCATGGTAGGATCCAGGGTCGATCGCAGCGTAGCGACGACACCAATGACCGAACTTTCGGACACGGCTTTGCGAGCCATAGCTTCGTCAATGCGTATGATAGGAACCTGTACCTGCTTACGTCCCTCGTATACAACGTCTCCTACAGAAGAACAGGTATTGAGAATCACATCGGCGCCCATGGCTTCTACTGCCTTGTAATAGGAAATCAGACGTTGATAAATCTCAGGAGTAGGAGCTCCTGCTTCTTTGACCTCTCCGATGATTTGGTCGTCGATGATGCTGATCAGCCGCCAATCCGGCAGCGTACGATTGATGACAGCTTGTAGGGGATCTGCCAGTCCCTTTCCAGTATAGATTGCTGCGATTGTTTTTTTCATAATGACCCTCCTGAATGATAGATCGGAGATGGACGCCCTCTGGCGGCCATCTCGAGACGTGGCACAAAACCAATGATTTAAAAATATGCCATACGTCAGAATGAGAATACTTTCGGAGATGGACGCCCTCTGGCGGCCATCTCGAGACGTGGCACAAAACCAATGATTTAAAAATATGCCATACGTCAGAATGAGAATACTTTCGGAGATGGACGCCCTCTGGCGGCCATCTCGAGACGTGGCATAAAACCAATGATTTAAAAATATGCCATGCCACGTCTATTATACCATACAAAGATCGGAAAATATATGCATATTTTAAAAAAAGCATAATATAAATAAGGAGGGGAGGTGTCTTCTATATGGAAAGTGAAAAAATGGCTTGGGATTTGAGGGTACAGTGTATGGATAACTTGGATGCGCAGGGTAGGCAATCGGCGCCGTCATTTTTAGCCGCATCGGATTTGCTGGCAGTTTTATCGGAGGAGAAAGTACCGGTTCGAATCAGTCCGCATTATCGAGCTGTAGACTGGATTCAGCGTGTCGGTCCTCATCTGGTAGATTCACCGGAAGATTGGGTTCTTACTGAAGATCAGGAGTGGATGGACGAGGCTATGTGGAACCAGTATGAACAGCCGAAAGGCAAGATTTTCATTGATTATCATAGGAGTCAGGCTTTTGCCGGGTTACGCGCAAAGGAACCGCATGCGACCCCATTTGCCGAGAAATGGAAAGCACTGGGATATCATGTACAGGAAACAGATGGACATGATCATGCTCGGATGATGGAGATTTTAAAACAGGCGACGGGGGAAGCAGAGGTGTTGATTTTTCATACGAAACTGCCGAAACTTTACACAGAAGAAGAGAAGAATGTTGACGAATCCTCAGGAAAAATGATATACTAGACCTGAAAGGGTGATAGAGAATGATAGATATTCATTCCCACATTTTACCGGGAGTGGACGATGGATCTCCCAATCTGGAAGAGTCAATTCGGATGGCCCGGATTGCGGTTCGTGGCGGGACAAGCTGTATTGTGGCCACACCGCATTTTAATATACCGGGAGAATGGGAGGACCCGGAGAGGATTCGAGCATCTTACCAGGAACTCACCATGGAGTTATCCAGACAGCAGATACCCCTGCAACTCCGGCTGGGGATGGAGATCTATGGAACGGAGGATGCGCCGCAGCGGTTGATGGATCAGGAACTGTGGGGCTATGAAGGAACACAGTATATTCTGATCGAATTTGATTTCGACGAGAATCCGGATACCGTATTTTATATACTGGATGAGATTCATGACTTAGGCTATGTGCCGCTTGTAGCTCATCCGGAAAGATACCGTTTTGTGCAGCGAGATCCGGAGATGGTATATGAATGGCGCATGAGAGGATATGGGGCGCAGGTCAATAAGGGCAGCCTTATGGGGCGGTTCGGTCGAGGACCGGAGGAGACCTCCCATGCGCTTGTGGCCAGGAGTCTGGTGACGATGGTCGCGAGTGACGCGCATTCCTCGCGGATGAGAACGCCGGATATGCGGGAAGTATGGGACATGCTTTCGGCGGAATACGCTCCTCATGTGGCCCAGAGACTGATGCAGGATAATCCGGCGCATATCCTGCGTGGAGAACCTTTTGAGCCGGGACATCCCAAAAGTTTTTTTGAAAGGTAAAAGGAGAAAGCCATGGACAAGCAAAAGAGGATCTATTTTGGCGGAGATTATAATCCCGAACAGTGGGATGAGGAAACGATTCAAAAGGACATGGAACTGTTCAAAAAGGCGCACGTAAACTTGGTGGTGCTCCCCGTATTTGGGTGGGCGAAACTGGAGCCGGAAGAGGGCATCTATGATTTTGAATGGCTTCATCGTATTGTGGACCTTCTATGGAAGAATGGCATTCACGTCTGCATGGCGACGCCGACGACGGCACAGCCGGCCTGGATGTCCAAGAAATACCCGGAGGTACTACCGGTGGATATTCAGGGACGAAAGCGGACACATGGCATGCGCGTATTCTTCTGCCATAACAGTGCGAAATATCGAGCGCGCGCGGCAGCCTTAGCAGAACAGATGGCCTCTCACTTTGCCCATCATCCGGCTCTGGTAGGCTGGCATGTGGCGAATGAATACGGTACATACTGTTACTGTCCCACATGTCAGGCAAAATTCAGACAGTGGCTGAAAGAAAAGTATAAGACACCACAGGCACTGAATCAGGCATGGAATTTGGCTTTCTGGGGCCGGCAGATCTATAGTTTCGAAGAAATGGAGCTGCCAACAGAACTAAATGATGATTATCGTTTTTATCCGTCGATTCAGCAGGATTACCTGAAGTTTACAACGGACAGCATCGTCGAGTGTTTTGAGAATGAGTATCAGATTCTCAAGAAGCATACGCCCAATCTACCTGTGATGACGAATATGTCTGGCTATATTAAGAAGCTGGATCAGTTTGAACTATGCAAACATCTGGATGTGGTGGGATGGGACAACTACCCATGGCCTTTTGAGGATCGTTCTTTGGCCGCTTTGAAGCACGATATTATGCGGGGGCTGAAACAGGGACAATCCTATTGGGTGACGGAACAGTCTCCCAATCAGCAGAACTGGCAGCCTTATAATGTTTTGAAACGTCCTGGGGAGATTCGCCGCCTGGCCTATCAAGGCTTGGCGCATGGTGCGGATACGGCTTTATTTTTTCAGATGCGGCAGTCTGTCGCCGGCCAAGAAAAGTTTCATGGCGCGTTGATCTCTCATGCGGGTCATGAAAAGACGCGTATATTTAGAGAGATGACCCAGATCGGGGAAGAACTGGAGAAACTGGGAGATTGTCTGATCGGAGCTCGTACCGAGGCCAGAGTGGGTCTTATCTTTGACTGGCATAACTGGTGGGCTGTGGAGCTTTGCAGCGGCCCCTCTAAGGACTTACAGTATTTGCCACAGGTACAGAAATACTATAAGGCATTTTATGAGAGAAACATTCCTATCGATGTCCTGCGCTATGATCAGGATCTTTCTTCGTATGATCTGATCATCACGCCCTGTCTGTATCAGATGCGCGGCGATCTGGGCGAAAGGATCCGAGCCTATGTTCAGAAAGGGGGAACCTTGCTGACATCTGTGTTTAGTGGGATTGCCAAGGAAAATGACCAAGTCATTTTAGGCGGATACCCCGGTGGCTTGAGAGAAGTACTGGGAATCTGGATCGAAGAGACGGACGCTCTGCCGCCGCACATGCATAATCGAATGCATATCTTGCCATCGGCGAAATTCTCGCAAGATTCGTATGCCTGTTCCATGTTGTATGATCTGATTCATCTGGAAGGAGCAGAAGCGCTAGCCGTATATGAGAAGGAATTCTATGCGGGCATGCCTTGTTCTACGGTCCATACCTATGGAAAAGGAAAGGCATACTATGTGGGAACGGATCCGGAACAGGCATTTATTGATGAATTATCTGGCCGGATTTGTCAGGATCTGGGACTTCGGGCGCCGCTGGAAGTCCCAGAAGGTGTGGAATGTACAAGACGAGATACTGGTGAAAGAAGCTTTTATTTTCTGATTAACCATCGGTCCGATGCTGTCATGATCCGACTACCGAGGGCATTTTCAAATTCTTTCACAGGAGAGATTTTGCAGGGAGAACAGCAGCTAACCGCAGGGGATACCTGGATCCTGGAAGAACAATAATTTCTTACTTTCTCCGTCTCCTTAAAGACTTGATTTTAAGCCATTTCTGTGTTATAATCCCCCT